>CAYSTY010000048.1:5576-8768 GCA_964433685.1 uncultured Actinomycetota bacterium
GCGGACTGCCCGCGCGGTGGTGGTCATCGGGCGTGCGAGCGCGCGTCCGGTACAGCACGCTAGGGGTTCGACCGGCGGGAGGAGCGCTCGTGGACATCGGCAAGCCGCGCAGGATCATCACCGTGGACCCGGAGCCCGAGACGGCCCCGGAACCGGCCCGGGTGGAACCCGCCGAGGAGCCGGTCCCCGCCGTCCCCGACGACCGCTGAGCCCGTCGCTCGTGGTCGGGGGTGATGGGTCGTGGTGACGGCCACCGCCGTGGTGGCGGCGCTGCCGTACGCGCTGCTCGGTGCGCCGTGGACCGTGGCGATGCTGGTGTTCTGGATCACCGTCGCCGTCGTCGCGATCTACGGCGGTGACGTGTTCCGCCAGCTGCGCAGCGCCGCGTGGCTCGGCCGGCTGCCCGGCGGGGTCGGCGCGCTGCCGACCGAGGAGCGGGCCAACCACGACCGGCCGTCGGGCTACAAGGTCGCCCGGCTGGTGGCCGACCCCGCGACGGGTCACGCGGGCTTCCTCGGTCTCACCCTCGGTGGCCGGTACGCGCGTGAGGACATCGCCGACTGCCAGGTGCTCAACGGTTCGCTGCCACCGCCGCGACGGTGGGGCCGGCGACGTCCGCCGCCCGAGCACGACGCGCCCGACCTCGACTGCACCTGCGGGTTCCACGCGCTGACCGACCGGTCCGAGGCGACCCACCTGCTGGCGACCCGGCCGCCGATCAGCCGGATGTTCGGTCCGGTCCTGGTCGAGGTGGACCTCGCCGGCACGGTGATCGAGTTCGACCGCGGCTACCGCGCGAGCCACCAGCGGGTGCTGGGTGTCCAGGTGCCGAGGTGGTGCGTGCCGTGCGCCCGGCTGGGACGACACCGTCCGGCGCAGCGCGTCGCGGGCCTCGCGTCCACCGCCCTCGAGCGGGCGTGCCGCGACGACCTGCCGCTGCACCCGTCGCTGTACCGCTACGCGCTGGCGGCCCACCACCTCGAGCTCGTGCGACGGCTCGAGGGGGACGCGGCGCTCCGGCCGGTGTGCGACGAGCACACCCCGGTGGTCGTCCGCGCGGAGGACGAGCGGCCGGCCACGCTGGTGCTGGAACTGGCTGACCTGGCCGCGGGGCTCGGGACCGAGGTCAGCTGGCTCGACGACGACAGCTTCGACGTCGACCGGTTCGTCGACGCGGTGTCGTGGCCGCCCCCACCGCGCTCGAAGTCGGTCGCCGGCTGACGTCCCGTCACACCAGGCGCAGGTCGAGGTGCTCGGCCGGCGGGGACAGGTCGGAACGGTCGCGGGTGTACCGCGGCAGTCGGTGCGCGTGAGCGGTGGCTGCGATCAGCAGCTGGTCGGGCATCGGGATCAGTCGGCGGGGCGGCGATCGAGCTTGCGCAGCTCGGTGCGCAGGTACCCGCGGATGCGACGCAGGCCCCCACGCTCCTCGATGTGGGCGGCGAGCCGTCGTAGCGATGCCTCGATGACCTCCGGGCGGGGCTCGCGACCGCGGGCGCGGACCTCGTCGAGCCACTGCACCGGCGAGGCGTGTCCACGTTCACGGTTGCAGCGCGCGCAGGCGGCGACCTCGTTCTCGGGGATGCTCGGGCCACCCTTGACGCGCGGGACCACGTGCTCGCGGGTCGGGCGGACCAGGTCGGAGAACTCGCGTGAGCACCACACGCAGGTCGGACCGTCGCGGTCGAGCGCGACCACGAGGCGCTGCGCACCGTTCGGTGCGCTGACCGGACCGAGGGGACGGAAGCTCACCACGCGGAGGGTACGGCGGCGCGACGAGCTGGCGGCCGACCGCAGGGCCGGCGGGGGGACGCTCAGGTGTGGTCGCGTTGTGCCAGCCAGCGGTCGAAGCCGGGGACGGTGAACGCGACCCGGCCACGCTGCGGGGCGTAGAGGTGTCCGCCGGCGATCAGGGTGGCGCGGGCGTCCGACAGCGGCCGCTGGTCGCCGTGGCCGAGCCGTTCGGCGATGGTCGCCATGCGGGCGGGGGAGCCGAGCTCGGCGAGGGTGCGGGCGAGGTCACGCGCGCGACCCTGCGGGAAGCGCTGCCACCGCGAGGTGAAGAACCCGTCGCGCCGCTCGTCGACCAGCACCTGGGCGCGGACGACGTCGGCGAGCCGGACATCACGCGGCTCGGGGAGGGTCGACCACAGCGCTTCGCCCCACAGCTGCACGAAGTAGGGGTAGCCGCCGGTGTCGTCGAGGACGTGATCGACCACGTCCTCGCCGACGCGCAGGTCGGCGTGCTCGTCGAACGGCTCGTCGAGCGCCGCCTCGACGCCGTCACGGTCGAGCATGCCGAGGTCGAAGGTCGCGATGCGTTCGGCGTAGGTCTGGCCCTCCTCGAGGAGGGTGCCCGCGGCGCCGGGAAGACCGGAGAACATCACCCCGAAGGGGCGGGCGTCCTGTGCGTGGCGGTGGATGGCACGCACGAGGGGACGCAGGAGCAGCTCCTCGGCCTCGTGGACCTCGTCGACGGTGAGCAGCAGGCCGACGCCGCGGTGGTCGGCGAGCAGGACGAGGTCGTAGAGCAGCGCCTCGAGGGTGATGTCGCCGCGCTCGCTCTCGGCGGGGTGGAAGGCGACCTCGCCGCGGGCGATGGAGATCGACGACAGCCGGCGGCGCAGGTCGCTGGCGGCGGAGGTCAGCGGGGCGGCGTCACGCAGCAGCGAGCGGCAGGTCGAGGTGAGATCGGTGTCGGACGCGTCGGCTTCGATGTGGAGGGTGACGGTGCCGCTGGCGGCGGCGTGGTGACGGGTGTAGGCCATGAGCGCGGTCTTGCCGACGCCCCGGACGCCACGCAGCAGCGGCATCGCCACCGGGTCGGAGGGGACCGCGAGCCGGTCGACGATGTCCTTCGCGGTGCGCAGCGGTGAGGTCCGCGACCCGAACGCCGGGGGGACCTTGCCCGGCCCCGGCCGGAAGGGGCTCGCCGCGCGGGGCAGCGCCCCCGACGGACCGGGTTCCTTGAACGGATCCGACATCTCTGGCGCCTTCTCGGATATCTAGAAACTCTAGCGCCTTCTCGTGCGGGCGTCCATCGGCACCAGTTACCGCCGGAGTGCGCCGACCCCCCGCCCGATCGGCTGCCACACCGCAGCCCGGTCCTCAGGGGCCGGTGAGCAGGTCGCCGAGACGGTCGGCAGCCTCGCGGTCCATCGCGGGCAGCACGTGCGCGTACACGTCGAGGGT
>CAYSTY010000048.1:8868-10369 GCA_964433685.1 uncultured Actinomycetota bacterium
GTCGAGGGTGCGGACGTAGCTGCGCCACACGTCGCTGATGCGTCGAGGTAGCAGGTGGCTGCCGTCCGGTGTCGCGAACAGCGGCCTGCCGGCGGCGGGAGCCGGGGAGGATCGCATCCGGCGTTCGAGGTGGTCGAGCGTCGCTGCGTCGAGGCTGAGCGTCCGCGTCCGGCCGGTCTTCGGTCGCTTGAGCTGCACGGTGTCGCCGATCTGGGCGAGCGCGACCTCGACGGTCAGACGTGCTGCCTCGATGTCGACGTCGCCGTGGCGGAGCGCGAGCAGCTCGCCGCGGCGCATCCCGGTTCCGAGGGCGACGGCCCACAGGTCGGCGAGCGGATGGTCGGCGGAGACGTCGAGGAAGTGGCGCACCTGCGCGGCATCCCAGACCCGCAGCTTGCGAGGTCCGCGCCCGACGGCGGCGTGACGCGGGATCACCGCGGCGGCTGCGGGGTTGGTCTCGAGGACGCCGAGGCGGACCGCGTCGACGAGGCAGCGGTGCAGGATGGCGTGGGCGTAGGCGACGGTCCGTGGGGCGAGCGGTCGACCGCTGCGCCCGCCGCTCGTCAGCAGCCAGGCGTAGGTCGCCTCGATGGTGCGGACGTCGAGTTCGTCGAGCGGGACCTTCCCGAGGTAGGGGAGGAGGTAGGCGTCGGCCATGACGCGGTAGGAGTGGGTCGAGGACGCCTCGAGGTGGTGGCGGCGCGACGTCGACCACTCCTCGAACCACTCGGCGAGCGTCGGGACGGGGATCAACTCATCGGGGACGTCGCTCGCAACGTCCGTGGGCAGCCGGGTGTCCGCTCCGCGAGCCCACGTGCCTCGAGGACGCGGACGTGGGCCACCACGCTGCTGACCGAACGCAGCCCCACCTCGGCACCGATCTCACGGAGCGTCGGTGCCACGCCCGAGCGGTCGTGCAGGCGTCGGAGCGCCGTCAGCACCTCGCGCTGTCGTCGGGTCAGGTCGATCGGTTCCAGTTCGTCTCGCACCGCGCCTCGTTCGTCCGGGTCGAGGGAGCATCGCGCGGATCGAGGTCCTGGCGCGGACGGGTCGTTCCAGACCTGTGGACGCTCGCGGCCGTGGGCGGTCTCGTCCCGCGGGCGGTCGAGGCCCGCGTGTCCGACGGCGATCCGGTGTCCACAGGCCGGAGCAGGTCCGGACTCGATGTGCCGTCGCGAGCCGGCAGGCTGACCGGACACCGACCTTCGGAGCCAGGATGCACCCACCCGGTTGGGCCGACCCGATCGGCAGCGCGTGCCGCGGAGCGGAGACCGCCATCCTCCGCGGCCTCCCGGTCCGCCCGACGCTGTACGGGTTCATCGACGACGAACCGGTGGTCCGCGTCCAGCCGGGGCTCGCTGCGCTCGGTGGCGGCGACCTGACGCTCGCGATGCAGCACCTGGCGGTGGTGCCGGTCGTGCTCGGTCTCGAGCAGGCGCTGGTGTTCGGTCACGCTCGGACCACCGATCCGCGGATCGCCGACGAGCACCTGCGGGATGCG
>CAYSTY010000048.1:10469-11913 GCA_964433685.1 uncultured Actinomycetota bacterium
CGGACGTGACGGAGCTTGCCCTGCCGACGTGGAGCACGCACGAGGCGTGGCTGTCGAGCTTCCTCGAACCGTTGTCCGCCGACGTCCTTCGGACGCCGATCGCGATGTGCTTCACCGGTGAACGCGCCGACTGGCTCATCGACGGCCGCCACCAGCGGCACGACGACGAGGTGAGTCCTCCGACCGAGCTCGCTGTGATCGTGGCCGAATTGGCGCCGGACGCGGCCGTGGTCGCGATGCCGACGAGGGTCAGGGACCTCGATGCACCCGACAGGGCGGTCGTCGCCAGGACGTGGGCGCTGACCTCGGTCCTCTGGCGACCGGACGGTGAGGGCTACGACCTGCGGACCCGGCTCCTGCCGGTCGGTGGTGTCGGCTCGGCGAGCGAGATGGAGGTCGAGCAGGGGCCGATCGCCAGCGTGCTGGACGACGCGGTCCGCAACCGGCTCGGCGTCGCTCCTGATACCGCGCTGGTCGCAGCGGTCAGCTGGGGCAACGAGCTGTACGCGCCAGGTGGTGACGGCGATCCGGCTCCGGCGTTCGAGGTGACGCTCGAGACGCCGACGGCGGCTGACGTTCGGGCGGCCGGGGTAGCGAGGCACCGGCTGCGCCGACACGCCTGCGAGCTCGAGGCCCGGCACCTACCGACCGCAGGGTGGCCGCAACCGCTGCGCCGTCCCGCGGTGCACGCGAGCACACCGGACGGCTGGCAGACCGCGTGCCCGGTCTGACGCGTGGACCCGACGTCATGCATCAGATACCGTTACACGGTATCCGTGTAGCACGGAAACTGTGGAGCTTGTATGGCCAACCTCACGCTCACCATCGACGACGAGGTGCTGCGACGCGCACGGATCCGTGCACTCGAACAGGGGACCTCGGTGAACGCTCTCGTCCGGGAACACCTCGAGCGGTACGCCCGTGACGAACACCGTCGCGCTGCCTTGCGGGAACTCGTGGAGCTCTCGAAGGTGACGGCGGGTTCGTCGGGGGCCGAGGGACGCACGTGGACCCGGGACGACCTGCATGACCGGTAGGCAGTTCATCGACACGAACGTGCTCGTCTACGCGTTCGATCGAGCGGATCCGCGGAAGCGGGCGACAGCGCAGGGCGTCCTCGCGGCTGCCGAGCCCGACACGTCGGTGGTGAGTGCTCAGGTCCTCAACGAGTTCTACGTCACCGTCACGCGCAAGCTGGCACAACCGCTAGCGGTTGGCCCAGCGCGGGCAGCGGTCCGAGGGATGACGGCTCTCGATGTCGTGCCGATGACGGGCGAGTTGGTCCTGAGCGGCATCGATCGCGCGACGACGTCGCAGGTCTCCCTGTGGGACGCCTTGATCATCGAGGCGGCCCTGGCAGCGGGTTGTCAGACGCTCCTCAGCGAGGATCTCAGCGACGGGCAGTCCTTCGACGATCTCGTGGTCGTGAACCCGTTCGCGCCGT
>CAYSTY010000049.1:0-11794 GCA_964433685.1 uncultured Actinomycetota bacterium
GCTCCTCGGGGGGCCGGCCCCCCGCGCGCCGGTGGGCACGGCGCCACGCCTTCCAGAGCGCGGCACGTAGCGCCTCGTCCGCACCCGACGTCCGGGCGTGGTAACTCGCTGCCTCCTCGGGTCGGACGCGTTCGAGCAGACGGCGGCGGACGCGGTCGAGGTCGCGGCCGGTGACCTGCACGCTCGTGCCCTCGAAGCTGATCCGGGTGGCGGGCGGCAGCGGCGGCGGCGCGGCGGCGACGAGCCGACGACAGACCCCGACCATGCCGAGGTCGCCCTTGACGGCCGCGGTCTCCGGCTCGTCCCAGCCCCGAGGGTCCGCCCCTGCCGGCGCGAGCCCCGCCAGGGGACGCTGCACCGCCCGGTCCTCCCCGAGCGCCGGCAGGACCCGGGCGGTGTGCTCGGTGAAGGCACGGGACGGCCCGACGACGAGCACCCCCCGCCCCTCGAACCGTTCGCGGTCCTCGTAGAGCAGGTAGGCGACACGGTGCAGCGCGACCACCGTCTTGCCGGTCCCCGGTCCCCCGGCGACGACCAGGGTGCCCGTCGCAGGCGCCCGGATGATCCGATCCTGGTCGGCCTGGATCGTGGCGACGATGTCGCGCAGGTGCCCGGTACGTGCCCGTGACAGGCTGGCGAGCAGCGCGCCCTGACCGGTCACCGACGTGAGGCCGAGCGCGTCAGCCGCTGCCGCATCGAGCACCTCGTCGTCGAGGTCGTCCACGCGACGGCCGTGTGTGGTCAACGTCCGGCGGCGGGCGACCCCGAGGGGGTACGCCGGCGTGGCCCGGTAGAAGGCGCCGGCGGCCGGGGCACGCCAGTCGACGAGGACCACGTCGCCGGCGTCGTCGATGACCGACAGCCGGCCGATGTGCAGGTGGTCGCCGTCGGCGAGGTCGAGCCGCCCGAACGCGAGCGACTCGAGGTCGCCGAAGGTCAGCCGGGCCACCCGTGCGGCGTGGTGGTGGGCGGTCACGTCGCGTTCGAACACCGCCTGGAAGGTGCCGCTGCCCGGTTCGCGGTTCGCCGCGACCCGACGCTCCTCGGCACGTCGGCGCAGCTCCTCGACGCGGTCGTACACCAGGTCGAGGTGCGCCTGCTCGGCGACCAGCGCCGCCCGCTTCGCCCCGGGGGCGGGATCGGGTCCGTGGGTCGGGTCGGGTGGTGGAACGTCGCTCACAGGTGCTGCAGGACCCGCGCGGTCTCGACCGCCGCGAGCGCCGATTCGGCGCCCTTGTTCCCGAGCTTGCCACCTGCCCGCTCGACCGCCTGCTCCCAGGTGTCGGTGGTGAGCACGCCGAACGCCACCGGCAGCCCGTGAGCACGGGACACCGCCGACGCGCCCGAGGCGCACTCCCCCGCGACGTAGTCGAAGTGCGGGGTGGCCCCGCGCACGACGCACCCGAGGGCGACCAACGCGTCCACCTCGCCGCTGGCGGCCATCCGCTCGAGCACGACCGGCAGCTCGAAGGCGCCCGGCACCCAGGCGACCTGGATGTCCCCCGGCAGCGCCCGGTGGCGCAGGAGCGCGTCGACGGCACCGTCCACGAGGGCGCTGACCACGGTCTCGTTGAACCGGGCCGCGACGATGCCGACGCGGAGGCCGGCCGCGTCCAGGGTCCCGGTGTGTACCCGCACGTCCGAAGCGTGCGGGGTCCTGGCGTGCTCGCTCACGGCTGGTCCTCTCGGTCGCTGGTCCGGGTCGCGGCGACCCGGGGGCCGGCCGCGCCGGCGGGCGCGGCATCCTCGCGTACGGGCGCGCCGTCCGCCGCATCGGACGTCGGCTCCTCGGGTCGGGGTGCCATCCCGATGCCCGACGGCTCGGGTCGTTCCACCACCGCTGGTGCCGTGTCCCGCTGCTTGGCGATGTCGCCCACCCCGGTGGAGACGGCCGCACCCTCACCCGAGATCACGTGTCCCATACGGGCCACCTTCGTGGCCAGGTAGGTGGCGTTGTCGGCGTTCGGGACCACCTCGATCGGGATGCGGTCGGTCACCGACAGCCCGAAGCCGCCGAGCGCCGCCCGCTTGTCGGGGTTGTTGGTCAACAGCCGCAGCGTGGACAGGCCGAGGTCGGCGAGGATCATGGCGCCGGTCCCGTAGTCGCGGGCGTCGGCCGGCAGGCCGAGCTGGAGGTTGGCGTCGACGGTGTCGACGCCAGCATCCTGCAGCTCGTAGGCCTGGAGCTTGTGCAGCAGGCCGATCCCCCGGCCCTCGTGTCCGCGCAGGTAGACGATCACGCCCCGACCCTCGTCGGCGATGCGTGCCATCGCGAGGTCGAGCTGCGGCCCACAGTCGCACCGCAACGATCGGAACACGTCACCCGTCAGGCACTCGGAGTGCATCCGGACGAGCACGTCGGGCTGGTCCTCCGGATCGCCGAAGAGCAGCGCGATCGGCTCGGACCCGTCGGCGGTGGAGCGGTAGCCGATCATGCGCCACGGGCCGTAGGGGGTGGGCAGCTTGGCGACGGCGACGCGCTCCACGAGGGAGCGTTCGTTCGCACGGCGGTAGGCGATGAGGTCCTCGATGGTGATCAGCAGGAGGTCGTGCTCGTCCGCGAACCGTGCGAGGTCCGGGAGCCGAGCCATGGAGCCGTCGTCGTTGACGATCTCGCAGATGACCGCCGCGGGACGCCGGCCCGCGAGGCGGGCGAGGTCGACGGACGCCTCGGTGTGGCCGGGGCGACGCAGCACGCCCCCCGGGTGGTAGCGCAGGGGGAAGACGTGGCCGGGCCGCGACACGTCCGCCGGCGTGCTCGTCGCCGCGGCCAGGACGTTGAGGGTGCGCGCCCGGTCGGCGGCCGAGATGCCGGTCGAGGTGCCCTCGACCGCGTCCACGGTGACGGTGTAGGCCGTGCCCTTGGGGTCCTCGTTGACGGCGACCATCATCGGGATCTCGAGCCGGTCGAGGTCCTCCCCGAGCATCGGGGCACAGATGACGCCGGACGAGTGGCGGACGATGAAGCCGAGGGTGTCGGGCGTGGCCGCGTCGGCGGCCATGACGAGGTCGCCCTCGTTCTCGCGGTCCTCGTCGTCGACGACGATGACCATGCCACCGTCCGCGACGACGGCGATCGCGTCCTCGATGCTGGCGAAGCGGCTCACGTGCTGGCTCCGGGTCGGGGGGACGTCGCGAGGCTGACGTACGGGGAGGGGGCACCGCCGGAGAGCAGGTGTTCGACGTGCTTGGCGACCACGTCCGCCTCGAGGTTGACGCGGTCACCGACGGCACGTTCGCCGAGCGTGGTGACCTCCAGGGTGTGCGGGATCAGGCCCAACCGGAAGCTGGCGCCACCGTCGTCACGCGCGGTGACGTCGACGACGGTCAGGCTCACGCCCGCGACGGTGACCGACCCCTTCGGCACGAGGTAGCGCGCCACCTCGCCGGGCGCGTCGACGGTCAGGAACACCGTCCCGGGCCGCTCGGCGCGGCCGGTGATGACACCGACGGCATCGACGTGTCCCTGCACGAGGTGGCCGCCGAAACGGGCGTCGGCGCGCATCGCGCGTTCGAGGTTCACCGCGGTCCCGGCCGTGAGGTCCCCGAGGCCGGTGGCGCGGAGCGTCTCGGCCATCAGGTCAGCGGTGAACCCGTCCCCCGCGAGGGAGGTCACCGTCAGGCAGCAGCCGTCCACGGCGATGGAGTCACCGATCCCCGCGTCCTCGACCACGGTCGTGCACGCGATGGTGAGCCGGGCGGAAGCCGCCTCGCCCTCACCGGAGCGCTCGAACGCGACGACACGTCCGATCTCCTCCACGATACCGGTGAACATCAGGCCGACCTCCGGTCCGTCGCTGGGGTGTGATCCGGCACGCGCTCCCAGATCAGGTCGCGTCCGGCGCCGCCGACCCGCACCGTCCGCCACCCGTCGGGATCGACGCCCGGAGCCGGGGCCGGTCGCCCCGCGCCCGTGCCGAGCGCCACGTGGCGGACCAGGCGGTCGACCAGTCCGGCGGCGATGAGGGCGCGCGCGAGCTGTGCCCCGGGTTCGGCCAGCACCGTCGCGATGCCGTGCACCGCCAGGACCCGCAACGCTGCGGCCGGGTCGATGCGACCGTCGTCACCGGTGGGCACGTCGATGACCTGTGCGCCGGCCGCGGTCAGGGCGGCACGAGCGCTGCGCGGCGCCTCCGCCCGGGTGAGCACGAGGGCGCCACGGGCGACGACCCGGGAGGTGGCCGGGGTACGCAGACGCCCGTCGAGCACCACCGGGCGGGGCTGACGACGCGCACCCAGCGGCACGTCGCGGACGTCGAGCCGCGGGTCGTCGGCGAGCACGGTGCCGCTGCCGACGAGGACGGCGTCCACCGCCGCCCGCCAGCGGTGGACGGCACGGCGTGCGGCCGGACCGGTGATGAACCGCGCCGGCGGCGGGGTCACCATCGCTCCGTCGACGGTCTGGGCGAGCTTCAGCGTGACGTGCGGACGGCCGGCACCGACCACGCTGAGGAACCCGGCGAGCTGGCCCGCCACGGTGGCGCGGAAGGTGTCGGGAGCGAACACCACCTCGACCCCGGCCGCATGGAGCGCACCGGCGCCACCCGCGGCGTTCGGGTTGGGGTCGGGGTGGGCGATCACGACCCGGGCGACACCGGCACTCACGAGCGCGTCCGTGCACGGCGGGGTGCGACCGTGGTGGGCGCAGGGCTCCAAGGTGACGTGCACGGTGGCGCCACGTGCGCGAGCACCCGCGGCCGCGAGCGCCACCACCTCGGCGTGCGCGGAACCCGGTGGGCGGGTCGCGCCCTCACCCACGACGTGACCCTCGTGGGCCACCACGCAGCCGACCGCCGGGTTCGGGGAGGTCGTGCCACGCACCGCGGTCGCGAGTGCCACGGCACGCGCGAGGTGGGCGCGCCCGGCGGCGTCCACGGTCGCGGTGGCGGTGGCGGTCACGGTGGTCCTCGGCCGACGGCGGCGCCCGGGTGGGCGAGGGAGGGGGCGTCGGCCGGGTGGCAGCTGGCGGACCGCCGGTCGGGTCCTCACCGTCGGGACCGCGCCCGAGCGCCGGACGACCCGGGGACGCGCGCCGAGGAGCCTACCGGCCGCGCCGGCGGCCCCACGACGGCCTGAGGGCCCGTGGTCAGCCCCCCGACGGTCCGCCGCTGGGCAGCGGGAGCTCGACCTCCAGGTCGACGCCGCGTTCGTCGTCCCGACGACGGTCGACCGCGTACGTCGACTTGCCACCACCGCCGCGCGACTTGGCGTAGCGCTTCATCTCCGTGGCCACCTCGACCAGCTCCCCCGGGTGGACCAGCTCGCGCTGTTCGGTCGACGCCGCACCGATCGACAGCGACAGCAGGGGGTAGCGCTGCGGGACCCCGCGACGGTCGGCGACCTCGATCCCCCCCGCGAGCCGGTCGACCGGGTCGTACAGGGTGGGCGCGAGCGCGTCGAAGCGGCGACAGATGGCCAGCGCGATCCGGTCGGCGAGCTCCACGGGCGCGACCACGACGAAGTCGTCGCCGCCGACGTGCCCGATGAAGGTGTGCTCGTCGCCGTGCTCGGAGGCGATGGTCTGCAGCAGCGACGCGGTGGCGCGGATGGCCTCGTCGCCGCGCAGGAACCCGTAGTGGTCGTTGAACGGCTTGAACTGGTCGAGGTCGACGTACAGCAGGGCGAGGTGCTCGCCCTTCTCGAGCCGCTCGGTCAGCTCCGACAGGATGCGGGCGTTGCCGGGCAGGCCCGTGAGGGGGTTGCGGGCGCTCTGCTGGTCCGCACGGCGCAGCGCCGCCCGCACGTGGGCGAGCAGCACGTCCGCGTCGAACGGCTTGGTCAGGTAGCCGTCCGCACCCGCGTCGAGGCCCTCGACGGTGTCCGACGCCTGACCGCGGGCGGTGAGCAGGACGATGGGCAGGTGGGCGGTCCGCGCGTCCTCACGCAGCCGGCGCAGCACCTCGAGCCCGTTCATCCGCGGCATCATCACGTCGAGCAGGATGATGTCGGGCTCGCCACGGCGGGCCCGCTCGAGGGCGTCCACACCGTCGCAGGCCTCGACGACCTCGAACCCGTTGAGGGTGAGCGTCACCTCGAGGTAGGTGCGGATGTCCTCGTCGTCGTCGGCGATCAGGACGCGGGCGGTGGTGCTCATCGGCGCATCAGCGGGCGTGCTCATCGACGCACCACCGGGCGCGCCGCGATGGCCGCGTCGAGCAGGGCGCGCACCGCGGCGCGCCGGTCGTCGGTACCGAAGACCGAGGAACCGGCCACCAGGGTGTCCGCGCCGGCCCGGACGGTGCCGGCGACGGTGTCCACCGTGATCCCACCGTCGACCTCGATGCGGAAGTCGGCACCGTGCGCACGGCGCCAGTCGTCGGCTTCGGCGATCTTGGGCAGCACCTCGGGGATGAACGCCTGGCCGCCGAAGCCGGGTTCGACCGTCATGACGAGCAGCATGTCGACGTGCGCGAGCAGCTCCTCGACCAGCGACAGCGGCAGCGCGGGTTTGAGCGCCACACCGACGCGTGCCCCGCGCTCGTGGAGGTCGTGGACGATGCCGAGCGGGTCGTCGTCGACCTCGGGGTGGAAGGTGATCGATTCCGCACCGAGGTCCACGAACTGCGGCGCGTAGGTGCGCGGGTCGGTGATCATCAGGTGCAGGTCGAGCAGGTGGTCGGTGGCCGCACGCAGGGAGCTGACCACCGGCTGCCCGAGGGTCAGGTTGGGCACGTAGTGGCCGTCCATCACGTCGACGTGCAGCCAGGGCACGGCGTCGCCGAGGTCGCCCACCTCCTCGGCGAGACGGGCGAAATCCGCCGCCAGGATCGACGGAGAGACCACGAGGTCGTGCACGGCTGAACCTCCTGAGCGGGACCCCGTATCGCGGCGGAAAGGACGACGGCGAGCCTAACGGCCGGCGGTGACCTGGGAGCGCTTCCAGACCGCCAGGAACATCCCGTCGGTGTCGTCGCGGTCGGGCAGCAGCTGGCGACGGCCCTGCGGCTGGAGGTCCGGGGCGGCCGCGTCGAACGCGTCCACGACCGCGGTGGTCTCGGCCTCGGTCCAGGTGCAGACGCTGTAGACCAACCGTCCGCCCGGCGCGAGGTGCCGCGCCGCGGCCGTGAGCAGCGCGCCCTGGAGGGCGGCGAGGTCGGTGACGTCCCGTTCGGTCCGGCGCCACCGGACCTCGGGTCGCCGCCGCCCGGTACCGAACCCGGTGCACGGCGCGTCGAGGAGCACGACGTCGTAGCGCGCCGACGGCGGCAGCGGGGGCGCGGCGGCATCCCCGACGTGGACCGCGACGTCGACACCCTGTCGTGCCGCGGCCCGGCGGATCATGTCGGCGCGGTGCGGGTGCAGCTCGACCGCCGTGACCGGTGGCCCGTCCGGGCCGACCAACGCGGCGAGGTAGGTCGTCTTGCCGCCGGGACCCGCGCACAGGTCGAGGACCCGCTCCCCTGGCGTGACCTCGGCGGCCAGGACGACCTGCTGCGACGCCTCGTCCTGCGGGACCGCGCGACCCTCCGCGACCGCGGCGAGGCGGCGGGGGTCGGTACCGGGGGCGCGCACGGCTCGCGGTGACGCGCCGGCGACCGCGTCGACACCGGCGGCCGTCAGCTCGGCGAGCAGCGCGTCGCGGTCCCCCACGGCCCGCAGGGTCAGACCCGGCGGTGCGTCGTCGGCCAGCAGGATGGCCTCGGTCCGCTCCGGCCCGAACCGCGCCAGCAGGTCCTCGACCACCCACCTCGGGTGGGCGGTGGTGAGCGCGAGGTGGCCGACGAGGTCCCGGTCGCGGTCGGGCCACGGCAGCTCGTCGCGGCGCCGATCGAGACCCCGCAGCACGCCGTTGACGAACCCGCCGGCGCCCTTCGCGCGGCCCTTCGGGACCGTCTCGCGCGCCAGCGCGACGCTGGTGGCGACCGCCGCGTGGGGCGGGACCTCGGTGCGCAGCAGCTGCAACGCGCCGAGCCGCAGCACCCGGCGCAGCGGCGCCTCGACGTCGTCGAGCGGTCGCGACACCACGTGGCCGAGCGCCCAGTCGAGGGTCCCCTCGAAGCGCAGCGTGTCGTAGGCGAGGTGGCTGGCGAGGCTGCGATCGCGGGCCTCGACGAGGTCGGCCACGGCCGCGGGGACGGCCGTGTTCGACCACGCGCCGTCCTCGTCGACGGCACGCAGGGCACGGAGCGCCGCACGTCGTGCGGGCAGGCCGTCGGTCACGGGCGCCGCTCGTCCCCCTCGGGCGATCCGAGCTGTTCACCGACCTCGGGGCTTCCGAGCTGTTCACCGACCTCGGGGCTTCCGAGTTGCTCCCCGAGCACGGGGCGACTGCCGTTGACGAACGCCGCGCCGTCGATCCGGCCCCTGCCCTCCGGCTGGACGGCGAGCAGCTCGACGGCGCCGTCCCCGCAGGCGACCACCGCAGCGCGCTTGGTGACCGCGACGATCTCACCCGGGGTCGCCGCAGGCGCCGGGGTGGCGTCCGGTTCGACCGGACGGACCGACCAGATCTTCAGCCGCTGGTCGCGGAAGGAGGTGTGCGCGCCCGGGGCCGGGTCGGCGCTGCGGACGAGGTCGGTCACGGTCCGTGCCGGGACGCTCCAGTCGATGCGCACGTCCTCGGGCCTCACCTTCGGCGCCAGGGTCGCACCGTCCTCGGGCTGCGGGCGCGGCGGTTCGCCCGCGACCAGCCGGCGCAGCGCGTCGAGCAGGACCGGCGCACCGGCGTCGGCCAGGCGCGTGAGCAGCGTCCCCGAGGTGTCGTCCGGCGCGATGGGCTCCTCGTGCATCGCCAGGACCGGACCGGTGTCCATCCCCTCGTCGAGCACGAAGCAGGTCACCCCGGTGACCTCGTCGCCGGCGCGGATCGCGTGCTGGACGGGCGCGGCGCCGCGCCAGCGTGGGAGCAGCGAGAAGTGGAGGTTGACGAACCCGCGGCCGCCGGCGTCGAGGACACGGCGGGGCAGCAGCGCGCCGTAGGCCACGATCGCGCACGCGTCGACGTCGAGCGCGGCGAGCTCGTCCACCACCTCGATCGGCTTGGCCGGCTGCCAGACCGGCAGACCGTGCCGTTCGGCGGCGACCTTCACCGGGGGTGGCACCGGCTGCTTGGAACGACCCTTCGGACGGTCGGGGTTGGTGACGACGGCCACCACCTCGACGTCGTCGGCCGCGACCAGCGCGTCGAGCGCCGGGACCGCGACCTCCGGGGTCCCGAGGAAGACGATGCGCATGGTCACCGGCTCCCGAGACGCTTGGCGCCGGACGCCCTGCCGAGCAGCAGGCCGCCCGCGACCGGCGGCGGCTCGCCCTCGGCGGCCAGCCGCTGCTCGCGCATCGCCTTCATCGCCGCCTTGCGGTCGTGCTCGGCGAGGTGGTCGATGAACAGGATCCCGTTGAGGTGGTCCATCTCGTGGAGGAATATCCGCGCGAGGAACCCCTCGAGCTGGACGGTGTGCTCCTCGCCGCGCACGTCCTGGTGGGACACCTCGACGCGCAGGGGCCGGTCCAGCGGGTAGAACAGACCGGGGAACGACAGGCACCCCTCGTCGCCCTCCTGCAGCTCTTCGGAGGCGTCGAGCAGCACCGGGTTGACGACCGCGCCCCCGATGAGTTCCTCCTCCTCGTCACCGACGTCCACCTCCCAGGTGAACAGGCGCTTGAGGATGCCGACCTGGTTGGCGGCGAGCCCGACGCCGTCCTTGGCGCGCATGGTCTGCAACATGTCCTCGGCCAGCGTCGCCAGCGCACCGTCGAAGTCCTCGACCTCGTGGGCTCGCTGCCGCAACACCGGATCGCCGAAGATCCGGACCTCCAGGGTCGCCACGTCGGTGCCTCGCTCGTCTCGGTCGGGTGCGGCGCACCAGGGTACGCGTCCGACCGCGCACGTCGGGGCGGCCGCCGGGCACCGCCGGCGTTCAGGCGTCGACGGGGTCCACGTCGAGGTGGTGGGGGGTGCCGGCCTTGCTCCACGCCTCGCGGAGGGGTCGCAGCGCCGCCAGCGCGGCGGCACGGTCGTCGGTCTTGAGCAGGAAGGTGACCTCGCCACCGACCGGCAGGGGTCCGAGCACGTCGGTCCCCGGCGGCAGGTGCGCGCGGACCTCGGCGGTGACGTCGGGGACCTCGGCCGAGACCGCGAGTCGGATCGCGACGGTCACCGGCGGGAACCGCAGGGCCGCGCGGGTGGCGACCTCCGCCTTCCAGAACGCGCCCGGGTCCCAACGCACGAGCGCGTCGATGACGTGGTGCTCGGGCTCCCGGGACTGCACGACCACCTCCCCGCCGTCGGGGAGCACCTCCCGGGTCCGCGGGTGGGCGGCCCAGCCGGCGACCTGGACCGCGAGCCGGAGGGTGTCCTCGGCGGCGTCGAGCGTGGGCCGACGCAGCGCCCCGTCGAGGTCGGCGAGGATCACCGCCCCGACGGGTCCCGGCGGGGTGTCGAGGACCGAACCGCGGGTCGTCACCAGCACCGCCGGCGGGGGCGGCGGTGTCCGCGCGTAGCCCTCGAGGACGGCGACCGGCACCCCGCTGGTACGGCCGAGCTCACGGCCGAGCCACGCCGCCCCCGCCGCCAGCGGGACGGGGCGACGCTCCCCGCACGTCGGGCAGGCGGGCAGGCGCCGGGCCCGCCACCCGCAGCCCTCGCACAGCACGGCGCCACGTGCCCCGAGGGCCAGCGAGGACGCGCAGGTCGGACACACGGTCCGCTCTCCGCAGCGGCCGCACACGAGGGCGCGGCCCTCCCCCCGTCGGGCGGCGAGGACGACGCCGTACGTGCCGGCGCGGGTGGCGCGGCGCAGCCCCGTCGTGGCTTCGGCGGCGAGGCGGGTGCGTACGCGGCCGTCGTCGGGGACCAGCGTGATGCGCGGTCGCGCGGCCCGTTCGGCCTCCCGGGTGGGCACGAGCGGGCGCACGCGACGCTCGCGCAGCAGACGCCACGCCGGTGCCGACGGCACGGTGCCGACGAGCAGCCCCACCCCGCCGGCGCGACGGGCGCGTTCGAGCACCACCTCGCGGGCGTGGTGGCGGGGACTGCGCCGCTCCTTGAGGGCCGGGTTGGCCTCGTCGAGGACGACGGCGAGCCCGAGGCGTTCGAGGGGCCACAGGCTCGCGCTCCGCAGACCCACCACGACCCGGGCGCGGCCGGTGCGTGCCTCGAGCCAGCGCCGGTAGAGGGCGCGGTCGCCGAGGTCGCCGCGCAGGTCGACGACCAGGTCCCCGGCCGCCGCCACGACCCCGTCGGCCGCGGGCGAGGACGGGTCGGGGACGACCACGAGGGCGTCGCGGTCACCGGCCAGGCACAGCTGCACGAGCTCACCGACGCGGGCGGCGAGGTCCTCCCCCGGCAGCGGCCGCCACAGGAACGACCCGGTCCCGTCCGCGATCGTGCGGTGCAGCTCGGTCGCGTCGGACCCGTACCCGGACCACGCGGCCGCGAGCGTCGCTGCGTCGGGCGGGGGGTCGCTCGTCGCCCGGCGGCTGGTCGGGTACCACCCGGCCTCGGTCGCAGCGCGTTCGACGTCGATGACGCGTCTCGGGAGCGCGTGCCGGACGACGTCGGCGAGCGGCGCGCCCGTGCGGTCGGCGAGCCATCGCAGGGCCGCGAGCTCGTCGGGACGGACCCAGGTGTGGTCACCGAGCACCCGTCGCAGTGGCCGCAGCTTGCGGGGGTCGACGTCGGTGCCGTCGGTGACCTCGACGACCAGGCCCTTGGTGCGCCGGCCGGCGAAGACCACCTCGACGCGGGAGCCGACCCGGACGTCGACGTCGTCGGGGACGAGGTAGTCGAACGGCCGGTCGAGGTGGGGCGGCTCCGCCGCGACGGGGGCGCGCGCGGGGGGCCCGGCGACGGTGG
>CAYSTY010000050.1:0-5988 GCA_964433685.1 uncultured Actinomycetota bacterium
CAAGAAGAAGCGCGACCTGATGGAGTCCTTCAAGGACCAGTTCATCAGCGGCGGCATCGACAACGGCTACGACCGCGCGCTGATGACCAACCTGTGGGGCTTGATCGAGAAGTTCGCCGAGTACGGGTTCAACAAGTCGCACACCGTCGCCTACGGGGTCATCAGCTACCAGACCGCCTGGCTCAAGGCCCACTACCCGGTCGAGTACATGGCGGCGCTGCTGACCAGCGTCAAGAACCACAAGGACAACAAGCCGCTCTACCTCAACGAGTGCCGCCGCCTCGGCATCCCGGTCCTGCCGCCCGACGTCAACGAGTCGGAGGCCGACTTCACCCCGCGCGGCGACGAGATCCTCTTCGGGCTGTCCGCGGTCCGGGGCGTCGGCGAGGGCATCGTCGACCAGATCGTCGCCGCCCGTCGCGAGCACGGCCGGTTCACCGACTTCCGCGACTTCTGCGCCAAGGTCGACGGCGGGGTGCTCAACAAGCGCACCCTCGAGAACCTCGTCCTCGCCGGGGCGTTCCAGGGCCTCGGCCACAGCCGCCGCGGCCTGCTCGAGTGCTACGAGATCATGGTCGACGCCGCGCTGAGCAAGAAGAAGGACGAGGCCAACGGCTGGGTGTCGCTGTTCGGCGACGAGGACGGGACCTCCGGGGGGCCCGAGCTCGACGACGGGCCGGTGATCGCCGACCACGAGTACGACAAGGCGGACCTGCTCCGCCACGAACGCGAGATGCTCGGCCTGTACGTCTCCGACCACCCGCTGTTCGGCACGGAACGTGTGCTCGAGCGCGCCACCGACACCACCTGCCTCGCCCTGCGCGAGAAGGACGACGGCGCGTCGGTGACCGTCGGTGGGGTGCTCACCGGCCTGCAGAAGAAGTTCACCAAGAAGGGCGACACCTACCTCGTCGCGACCCTCGAGGACCTCTCGGGCAACGTGGAGGTCACCTTCTGGCCGCAGACCTACCGCGCGGCCCACGAGGTCCTGCGCGAGGACGCCGTCCTGATCATCACCGGCAAGGTGGAGAAGCGCGACGAAGCGGTGAAGGTGCTCGCCAACCGCGTCGCCGCACCGGACCTGTCCGAGGCGCTCGGCGCACCGGTCGTGGTCACCTTCGCCGCCGAACAGTGCACGAGCGACGCGGTGCGCCGCCTCAAGAGCGTCCTCGCCGAGCACACCGGCGTGGTCCCCGTGCACCTGCGGCTGCGCGAACCGGACGGGTCGTCCCGGCTGTTCAAGCTCGGCGACGACCTGCGGGTGGAGCGTCGCCCCGGCCTGTTCGGCCAGATCAAGCAGCACTTCGGTCCGGACGCCATCGACGACGAGGTCGGCGACCGCACCTTCGGGGGTGAGCCCGACGAGCCGCGCTGGCGCCGCGCCGGCTGAGCCCCTCGTCCACAGCTCTGGAAGGGCCTGCTGCCACGGCGTAGGCTCGGCCCCGTAGCGTCTCGTCGGAACAGGTGGAGGCGGTGGTGTCGATCGGTGCGGGTCCGGCGCGTCCGGGGATCCCGGTGGCGCGCGGCCTCACCTACGACGACCTCGCGGCGATGCCCGAGCCGGGGGTCGACGGGCTCCGCAAGGAGCTCATCGACGGGGAACTGTACGTGTCGCCCTCACCGATCCGTCGACACCAGCGAGCGGTGGCGCGGATCACCGCGACGTTCCTCGCCTACACCGACGAGTACGGCGGCGAGGTGCAACCGGCGCCCGCGGACGTCAAGTTCTCGGACACGACGGTCCTCGAACCCGATGTCGTCTACGTCGGTCCGGCACGCATCGGTCAGCTGACCGACCCACGCTACGTCGACATCCCGCCCGACCTGGTGGTCGAGGTGTCGTCACCGTCGACGCGCCGTCTCGACCTGATCAAGAAGCGTGGGGTCTACGAGCGCGAGGGTGTCCCCGAGTACTGGTTCGTCGACCTCGATGACGACCAGGTCGACGTCTACCGGCTGGACGCCGTCGGACGCTACGGCGTACCGACCACGCTGGCACCTGGTGAGGTACTCACCTGTCTGGCCGCCGAGGGGCTGACGCTCCCCGTCGAGGACGTCCTGCGCTGACGCCCCCCGGACGTCAGGGGCAGCAGGTCAGGGGCAGCGGCGCGCCGTCACCCAGGTGGTGTCGAGCACCTCGTCCAGGCGCAGGCGCACGGTCCGCAACCGTCCGTCCAGCGCGGCATCGTCGAGCAGGTCGTGGGTGAACGTCTGCGACCACCGGTGCGGTCCGAGCTCCATCGTCGAGGTCGCCCGCAGCCGCGTGCCGTCGAGGTCGTGCACGCGCAAGGTCAGCACGAGCGGACCCACGGGCGTCATCACCGCCTGGGTGGTGTCACGCTCGTAGCGCTCGGGGCGCGGGTCGTGACGCTGCACGTAGGCGATCCCGCCCCGATCGAGGTGGTCGGCGACCGCGCGCAGGTAGGCCTCCCGGCGGGCGACGTCGGCCTCGTTGACCAGGTGGCTGGCGAGCACCACCGCGTCGAACCGTCGGCCGAGGTCGAGCCCGACGATGTCGGCCTCGACGGGGACCGCGTCGGGGGAGAGGTGGGCGAGCATCGCGGGGGACTCGTCGACCCCCCACGCCTCGCGGCCCGGACGGGCGAGCAGGTTGGTCAGTCGCCCGACCCCGCACCCGAGGTCGAGCACCGACGCCGCCGGGTCGAGGTGGTCGAGCACGGCGGTGAACGCGGGTTCGGCGGGGACGGCGAGGTAGACCGCGACGGGCGAACCGTCGGGTGCGACCGCTGCCTCCACGGGCGTTCCTCTCGGTTCGGGCGGGCCGCGGGACGCTAGCCACCGCGGACGGGGACGACGACCCCCGCGGGTACGCTCGGGCGGATCCCTCGACCCCGCCACCGACCCCACGAGGTACCCGCCGTGGCCCGCCTCACCGTCCTCGACCTGCGCGGTGACCGCTCCGACCCGCGTGACCGGTTCCCCCGTCCACGCGACGAGGTGGCGGCCGCGACGGACGTGGTCCGGGACGTGCTGACCGCGGTCCGTGAACGCGGCGACGCGGTGGTACGCGAGCTGACCGAACGTTTCGACGGTGTCGCGCTCGACGAGCTGCGGGTCCCGGACGCGCTGCTGCACGAGTCGCTCGCCGGGCTCGACCCCGACCTGCGCGGCGCGATCGACCGCGCCGTCGAGCAGGTGCGGTGGTTCCACGAACGGGCCACCCCGCACAGCTGGGAGGAGACCCGCGACGGGGTGCGGATGGGACAGTGGCACCGTCCCATCGAGCGTGTCGGCGTCTACGTCCCCGGCGGCAAGGCCGCCTACCCGTCCACCGTCATCATGACCGTCGTGCCGGCCCTCGTCGCCGGCGTGGGCGAGATCATCCTGTGCGTCCCGCCCACCGGTGACGGTGGCGTGCCCGACCGCACGGTGCTGGCCACGGCGGCGCTGCTCGGCGTCGACCAGGTCTTCGCCATCGGCGGCGCCCAGGCGATCGCGGCGATGGCCTACGGGACCGACTCGGTGCCCGCCTGCGACAAGGTCGTCGGACCCGGCAACGTGTACGTCGCGCTGGCCAAGGCGCAGGTGCAGGCCGAGGGCGTCTGCGGTATCGACTCGATCGCCGGCCCGACCGAGATCGCGATCGTCGCCGACGCCACCGCCGACCCGCGGGTCGTCGCCGCCGACCTGATCTCGCAGGCCGAGCACGACGAGCTCGCCAGCTCGATCCTCATCACCCCGGACGAGGCGCTGATCGCGCCGGTCGAAGCCGCCCTCGCCGACGAGGTCGCCGCGACCAAGCACCGCGAACGCATCGAGGCGTCCCTCGCCGGCCAGGGCACCGTCGTGCTCGTCGACGACATCGACCACGCCGTGCAGGTCGCCGAGGCGTACGCCGCCGAGCACCTCGAGGTGCAGACCGCGGACGCGGCCGCCGTCGCCGAACGGATCCGCTTCGCCGGGACGACCTTCATCGGCCACGACACCCCGGTCAGCCTGGGTGACTACGCCGCCGGCCCGAACCACACCCTGCCGGTGCTCGGCACGGCGCGGTTCACCGGTGGGCTGTCGACCGCCAGCTACCTCGTCCCGGTCAACTACGTCGAGGTGACCCGGGACGCGCTCGCCGACCTCGCACCGTCGGTCCGCGAGCTCGCGGCGGCCGAGGACCTGCCCGCCCACGCCCGCGCGGTGGATGTACGTCTCCTGGCGGAACCTGCTCCCGGGGACGAGGCGTGACCGATGCGATCGCGCCCCGCGCACGCGGCGACCGGGTGCCGCTGCGCGCGGACCTCGATGGCGTGGCGCCCTACGGGGCGCCGCAGCTCGACGTGCCGGTGCGGCTCAACACCAACGAGACCGCCGAGCCACCGCCGCCGGGCTACCTCGAGGAGGTCGGCCGGCGCATCCAGGGGCTCGAGCTCAACCGCTACCCCGACCGTCCGCACCGTCGGCTGCGCGAGGCGCTCGGCGCGCCCCACGGCCTCGGTCCCGATCGGGTGTGGGCCGCCAACGGTTCGAACGAGATCCTCCTGCAGCTGTTGCTCGCGTACGGGGGACCGGACCGTCGGCTGCTGACCTTCCGCCCGCCGTACTCGATGTACCCCGAGCTCGCGCGCACCACCCTCACCCCGTGCACGCAGGTCGACCTCGACGAACGGTTCACCCTGTCGGCGCAGGTCGCCGCGGACGCGGTCGCGACCGCCGACCCGGACGTGGTGTTCGTCGCCAGCCCGAACAACCCGGTCGGCACCCTCGTGGCGCACGACGCCATCCGCGCCCTGCACGACCGGTCGCGCGCCCTGATCGTCGTCGACGAGGCCTACGTCGAGTTCGCCCCGCCCGAGGCGTCGGCCGTCCACCTGCTCGACGAGCTGCCGCGCCTGGTGGTGTCGCGCACGTTCTCGAAGGCGTTCCGCCTCGCCGGCCTGCGGCTCGGTTACCTGTTCGCCGCGCCGTGGGTGGTGGAGGACGTCCAGACCGTCCGGCTGCCCTACCACCTCGACGCCGTCAAGCAGACCGCCGCCCTGGTCGCGCTCGAGCAGGCGCCCGCGTTCCTCGAGCACCGCGTGCGCACCGCCGCGGAACGCGACCGGGTCCACGCGACGCTCGCGGCCCGCGACGACGTCGAGGTGTGGCCGTCGTCGGCGAACTTCCTGCTGCTGCGCACCGCCGTACCCGACCTGTTCGAGCGCCTGCTCGAACGCGGGGTCCTCGTGCGTGACTTCTCACGTCAGCCCCGCCTGTCCGGTTGCCTGCGCGTCACGATCGGCACCCCGGACGAGAACGACGCGTTCCTGACCGCGATGACCGCCGTCCTCGACGGCGTCGCCGACGATCCGACCTCACCCCCCACCACCACCGGAGCATCCCGATGAGCCGTACCGGCACCGTCGTCCGCAGCACCAAGGAGACCGAGATCCGCGTCGAGGTCGACCTCGACGGCACGGGGAAGGTCGACGTCTCCACCGGTGTGCCGTTCTTCGACCACATGCTCGACCAGCTCGGCCGGCACGGTCGGCTCGACCTGACCGTCCACGCCGACGGCGATCTGCAGATCGACGAGCACCACACCGTCGAGGACGTCGGCATCGCGCTCGGCCAGGCGCTGGCGGAGGCCTGGGGCGATCGCACCGGGGTCGAACGCTTCGGCGACGCGCAGGTGCCGATCGACGAGGCGCTCACGCGCGTCGCGATCGACCTGTCGGGCCGTCCCTACCTCGTGTGGGACGTCGACGCGCCGGTCCAGCTCATCGGCACGCTCGAGACCAGCCTGCTCAAGCACTTCTGGGAGTCGGTGGTCGCCAACGCCCGCATCACCCTGCACGTCCACAACGTGTCCGGGGACAACACCCACCACGTGTTCGAGTCGGTCTTCAAGGCCTGCGCCGTGGCCCTCCGTCGCGCCGTCGTGACGGTCGAGGGCGCCGGTGTGCCGTCCACCAAGGGTGTCCTCCAGTGACCCAGCTGGTCCCTCGTGTCGCGGTGTTGGACTACGACGCGGGCAACGTCCGCTCCGCCAAGCGC
>CAYSTY010000050.1:6088-11630 GCA_964433685.1 uncultured Actinomycetota bacterium
CCCTCGTGTCGCGGTGTTGGACTACGACGCGGGCAACGTCCGCTCCGCCAAGCGCGGGTTCGACGCGGCCGGCGCGGACGCGTTCGTCACCCGTGACCCGGACGAGGCGTCGGGGGCGGACGCGCTCGTGGTCCCGGGGGTGGGGCACTTCAGCTCGTGCGCCGCAGCGCTGCGCGCCTCGGGTCTGACCGCCCTGCTCGAGCGCTGGATCGCGCAGCAGCGGCCCCTGTTCGGGATCTGCGTCGGGATGCAGCTGCTCTACGACCGGTCCGAGGAGGGGCGGGAGCCGGGGCTCGGGTTGCTGCCCGGGCACGTCGAACGGTTCCCCGCCACGGCCGTCGTCCCGCACCTCGGCTGGGACCTCGTGCACCCCGACGTGGGCTCGGAGGACGATCCGCTGTTGGCGGGGGTGGCGGGGGAGCGGTGCTACTTCGTCCACGGCTACTACGCGGTGCCCGTCGACCGCGACCACGTGGTGGCGCGCACCATCTACGGGGGCGTCGACTTCCCGTGCCTGGTCCGTGAGGGCAGCGTCGTCGGGACGCAGTTCCACCCGGAGAAGAGCGGTGAGGTCGGCCGCCGGCTGCTGGCGAACTGGGTCGCGACCCTGTGAGGTCCGTCCACGGTCGGTGACCGCCCGGCGGGTGGTCGAAGGGCGACGGGTCCCGGCTGCGACGGACGGATCGGGGCAGCAGGCTCGGGCGGACGCCCACCGGGTGGACCGCCGCCCCCCGACCGAACCTGGAGCTGCCGTGAGCGCATCCGAGACCGTCGCCGCCCGCACCCCCGAGGACCCCGTCACCCTGTCGGACCTCGCCACCTCGCTGCTGACCGAGGCGTCGAGCGGGGGCAGCGGCACCTCGGCCACCTCGTTGACCCCGTCGCAGCACCCGGCGTTCACCCAGACGGTGGTCGCGGTCACCAGCGGCAACAGCCTCGGGGCGGAGCGTTGGAACGGGCCGGCGTCGGTGCAGGTCATCACCGGGACGGCGACCGTCACCGCGGACGGCAAGGACACCGAGCTCGGGGAGGGGCAGTGGGCGAGCCTGAGCACCGGGTCGGGCGGCGTCCGTGCCGACGAGGACCTCGTGGTCCTGCTCACGGTCGCGCTGCCGGGCTGAGCCGGCTTCAGGCCAACCAGCGCCGCAGGTGGTCGGCCACGGTCGGGTCGCGCATGAGCCGGAAGTGGCCGACCGGTACCTCGACCTGGACGAGCTGACCGCCGGTGAGGCGGCGCCGACCGTCGTCCCCGAGCGCGGACGGCGCCGTCACCAGCGCGTCACCGATGACGCGTGCCACCGGGTGGTCGGCGTCGCGTGTCAGCCGACCGGCGACCAGGTGGTGGACCGCACCGTCGATCATCGGCGCGACGGTCTCCGGCGCGGGCAGGGAGCCGTCGAGTCCCCCGATGCCGTCCTCGTGGACGACCCCCTCGCCCCAGCAGGCGTCGCTCAACGCCCCGTGGCGCAGATCCTTGATCCCGCGGGCGCGCGTGTCGATCACGTCCGCGACGACGGCGCCCTCCGGCAGGTGGCGCAGGAGCCGGGTGCCGGCGTTGGCGGCCCGCTCGAGCCACGAGCCGAGGTGGGGGGTGCCGAGGCTGACGGTGTGCCGCACCAGCTCCGGCCAGCGACGGTCCCCGGCCGCGGCGTGCTGGGCCGCCGAACGGATGACCAGACCTCCCATCGAGTGGCCGACGAGGGCGATCTCGGTCACCGGGACCGGCCACATCGTCAGCAGGTCCTCGAGCAGCTGGTCGAGCTCGGCGCCGTTCGTCCCGGTCGCGCGGCCGGTGCCGTAGCGCAGCCGGACGCTGGTCCAGCCGAGCTCGGCGAGCACGTCCGGGAGGACGACACCGTCGTGGTGGTCCCAGGCGTCGTCGCTCTCGGTCAACCCGTGCAGGAACAACGCGACACGGGACGACGGGTCGGGGAAGGCCGCTTCCACCGCGTCGGCGGTCACCGGCGTCGTGCGACCGTCGACCCGCAGCGACATCGGCAGGTCGAGCGCCGGGTGGTCGGTCGCGAACCGGTCACCGATGACGCCGTGGAGGATCGATGCAGCGCGGCTGCGTGCCGGGGTGCCGTCGAACCAGCGCACCTCGCGGTCGCCGGCGGCGAGCTGGGCGACGCTCCGGCCGGCCGCGGTGGCGCCCCGGATCCCCAGCCGCACGCTGTCGTACACCAGGCCGCTGATCGCGTCGTGGGTGACCCGGACCGGGGTGGAGGCTGGGGTCCAACGGAACGCGCGACCGGCGATGGCGCCGTGCAGGCCGTGCGTCAGGCGCAGGACGGTCGACTCCGCGTGCCGACCGAGGAGGCCGACGAGGTCGCGCACGTCGTTGAGGGGCGCCTGTGCGCCCGGTTCGGCCGTGGACACCAGCGCTCCGGTGGTCGTCGCGGGGCCCGCCCCCGTGCCCGCGTCGGAGGGGACGCTACCGCCCGCGTACGCTGCCGGGTCCGATGCCGCCCCGTCCGTCCGCGAGGGAACCCGTGCTGACGCTCTACCCGGCCGTCGACATCAAGGACGGCCGCGCCGTCCGCCTGACCCAGGGCCGCGCCGACGAGGAGACGGTCTACGACGCCGATCCGGTCGCCGCGGCGCAGCGGTTCGCCGATGCGGGGACCGCGTGGCTGCACGTGGTCGACCTCGACGCGGCGTTCACCGGGGAGCCGCGTAACCGCCACCTGATCGAGGCGATCGTCGCAGCGACCGGTTGCCGCGTCCAGGCCTCCGGCGGCGTGCGGACCATCGCGGACGTCGAGGCCTCCCTCGAGTACGGCGCCGAGCGGGTCGTCATCGGCACCATGGCGCTGACCGATCCCGGGTTCGTCGCCGACGTGCTCGACCGGGTGGGCCCACGGATCGCGGTCGGGCTCGACGCCCGCGGCACCACCCTGCAGGCCCGTGGCTGGACCGAGGAGGCGGGGGACCTGTTCGACGCGCTCGAACGGTTCACGGCCATGGGCGTCCCACGTTTCGTCTACACCGATGTCGCCAAGGACGGGATGCTCGAGGGACCGAACGTCGAGATGCTCGCGAAGGTCGCCGACGCCACCTCGGCGCACGTGACCGCGTCGGGGGGTGTCAGCAGCCTCGAGGATCTGCGCACGCTGTCCACCTGCCACCCACGGGTGGACGCCGCGATCGTCGGCAAGGCGCTCTACAGCGGGGCGTTCACCCTCGAGGAGGCGCTCGCCGAGTTCGCCGAGCCGACCCCGTGACCGATCGGGCCGCTCCCGACAGCGACGCGCCGGACGGGCTCGCGGCGCGGGTGATCCCCTGCCTCGACGTCACCGCCGGCCGGGTCGTCAAGGGGGTCAACTTCGTCGACCTCCGCGATGCCGGGGACCCGGTCGAGCTCGCGCGGTTCTACGACCGCGAGGGGGCCGACGAGCTGTGCTTCCTCGACATCACCGCCTCCTCCGACCAGCGTGACATCATGCTCGAGGTGGTCGAGCAGGTGGCCGACGAGGTCGGCATCCCGTTCACCGTCGGCGGCGGGATCCGTTCGGTCGCCGACGCTCGCCGCATGCTCCACGCGGGTGCGGACAAGATCGCGTTCAACACCGCGGCGGTCGAGCGCCCGCACCTGCTCACCGAGGTCGCCGAGGCCGTCGGGTCGCAGTCGGTGGTCGCGGCCGTCGACGCCCGCCGCCGGGTGAGCGACGACCCCGGGGCAGGCTGGGAGGTCTTCGTCCACGGCGGCCGTACGCCCACCGGCCGCGATGCCATCGAGTGGTGCGTCGAGGTCGCCGCACGCGGCGCGGGCGAGATCCTGCTCACCTCCATGGACCGTGACGGCACGAAGGTCGGGTTCGACCTCGAGCTGCTGTGCGCGGTGACCCAGGCGGTCGCCGTGCCGGTCATCGCGTCCGGCGGTGCGGGGACCGCCGACCACCTCGCGGACGGGGTGCTCGTGGGCGGTGCGTCGGCCGTGCTGGCGGCGTCGATCCTGCACTTCGGCGAGGTGCGCCTGGTCGAGGTGAAGCGTCGGATGGCCGAACGCGGCGTACCCGTCCGTGAGGTACCGAACGTCGCCTGACGGTCACACCCCGCCGGCGTCGGGGGCGAACAGCGCCACGAGCACGGCCCGGACGTCGTCGGCCGACCGGCTCGGGACCTGGTCGGTGCTGCACTCGAGGCAGCGGGTGCTCGGCAGGTCGAGCACGACCGTGGTCACCGGCAGCGTCGCGACGTCCGCCACGGTGACCGGTCGCTGCGTACGTCGGACCGGCATCGTCAGGTCCGCACCACAGCTCGTGCAGCGGTCGGTGCGTGCCAGCCGCCGCCGGGTCGCGTGCGGCAACCGCCGCGTGACCTCGTCGGCGACGGCTTCGCCGACGTCGGGGGGCGAACGGTGACCGGCCGGGCAGCGCACGATCCACCCGGTCTCGAGCAGGGCGCCGACGGTCCCGACGGTCAGCTCGCGGCCGGCGCCGTGCTCGACCGGTCCGACCTCCCCGCACCGCACGCAGGCGTGCCCCGCCAGGTCACCGCGATCGGTCACTCGCCGAGGAAGCGTTCGGTGAGCTCACGTTCGAGCCGGCGCTGGCACTCGGCATCGTCCCCGCCGGTCTCCTCGAGGCACCGCTCCATCTCGTTGTAGATACCCGAACCGAAGCTCACGAAGAAGATGATGAAGACGATGCCGAGCACGACGCTGATGGCGCCGGTCACGATGCCGCCGATGGCCTGACCGCGGCCCTGCCCGCCGTACCGGCCGGCACGTCGCAGGGCGATGATGCCGAGGATCACGGCCACGACCCCGAGCAGCGCACCGAACCCGAACAGCAGCAGCAGCGGCAGCGACAGGATGCCCGTCACGAGGGCGCCGATGGCCATCCCGTTCGACCCGGACGCGCCGGCGCCGCCCGCGCCACCCCCGGAGGCCTGCTGGTCCCACGACGTGCTCGCCGGGGGGGCGCTACCCCAGACCGGCTGCTGCGAGGTGGGCTGCTGCGGAGCCGGCTGCTCGCCCCACACCGCGCCGGTGCCGCCGGGCGCGTCCCCGCTGCTCGGGCTCGCGCCCCACGGCGGTGCCGGGTCGCCCCCGCCGGGCGTGGGTGCGTCCGCGCCGACGTCGGTGCCGGGCGGGTCGCCGGCGGCCGGGTCGGCGCTCGTGCCGCCGGCCGGATCGGCGCTCGTGTCGGCGTCGGCGGTCGCCGCGGCGTCGTCGCCGGGCCCGGGAGCGTCCGGCAGCGGGTCGATCGAGGCGACGCCTGCGTCCGCGACGTGCTCGGTCCAACGTTGCCCGTCCCACCACCGGTGGTCGTGCTTCCCGGCCGGGTCGGGGTGCCAGGCTGCGGGGTTGTCCACGGGGGTCCCTCGGTGCTCGGTTCGGTCGGGCTCGTTCGCCGGACCGGGACCGTAGACCACCCGTCGCTAGGCTCGCGCGACCCACGGCGTCCGCCGTGCCCCGACCGCGAAGAGACTCCTCGTGACCTCTGGTGTGGCCTCGACCACCGACCGTGCTGCGGACCCCCTGTCGACGGTGGTGTTCGACGAGCGCGGTCTGCTCCCCGCGGTGGTGCAGCAGCAC
>CAYSTY010000051.1:0-11538 GCA_964433685.1 uncultured Actinomycetota bacterium
GACGCCGAGGCGCTCATCGCGCTCATCGGTGCCGCCTACGCCGAGTACCCCGGCTGCGTCCTGGACCTGCCCGGTATCGACGACGACCTGCCGGTGCCGGGCACCACCGCCGCGCGGCGCGGCAGCCCGTGGTGGATCGTCGAGGTGGACGGCCAGCTGGTGGGGACCATCGGTGCGGGGCGGCTGCAGGCCGACGGGTCGGTCGAGCTCAAGCGCCTGTACGTCGCGCACGAGCACCGCGGTCACGGTCTGGCCACGCGACTGATCGCGATGGTCGAGCAGCAGGCCGCGGGGCTCGGTGCCACGACGGTCGAGCTGTGGACCGACACCCGGTTCGAGGCGGCCCACCACCGCTACCGCACCCTCGGGTTCGCACCGACGGGCGAACAACGCGACCTGCACGACCCCTCGGACACGACCGAGTACCGCTTCGTGAAGGCCATCTCGCCGGCGCCCCCGCTCGCCACCGCCACCTGGCGCGGCCCCTTCCGCGACGAGGTGGCCACGCTGTCACGGCTGCCGGACGGGTGGTCGCTGCGCACCAGCGTCCCCGACCAGGCGACCACGGCCAGCGTCGAGGTCGACGCCTCGTGGGCGACACGGCACGCCGAGGTCACCGTCGACGGCGTGAGCCGGGTGCTCACCAGCGACGGGGCGGGCACCTGGTGGCGCGATGGCGAGCCGGCCGCCGACCTCGCCGGGGCCGAGGACGTCGACATCGAGGTCTCCCCGCTGACCAACACCCTGCCGATCCGCCGCCTCCTCGCCGCCGACGTGGACGACGCGGAGGTCACCGCCGCCTGGGTCCGCGTCCCGGGGACGGCCATCGAGCCTCTCGTGCAGCGCTACACCCGCACGGGCGAGGGCACGTGGCGCTACCGCGCGCTGTCGGGCTTCGAGGCCGAACTCGCCGTCGACGAGCACGGCCTGGTCGATCGGTACGGGGACCTGTGGACGCGGGTCTGACCGACGGCGAGGTCGCGGGCAGCGCCGTCGGTGGCGGCCTCTAGGCTCGTCGGGCGGCGAACCCGCCGCCCCGATCGTGACCGACGAGGATCCCCGTGCCCGACGACCCGACCGAGCAGCAGCGTCCCGTCGGTCGCGTGCTCGGGACGGAGGACGCGACCCCGCTCGAGTTCTGGGTCGCCGTGGCGCCCGACGACTTCCTCCAGCTCGACGACGTGGTCGCGCTGCAGCGCACGCCGCCGGGGGGGCAGCCGGTGCGCATCTACGGGATCGTCAGCCAGGTCCGCGCCCGCCACGAGGGGGCCCGGTTCGACTCGGACGTGTTCCTCATCGAGGACGGGGTGCTGCCCGCGGAGGTGTCCGAGGCCGCGCAGGTGCTCGCCACCCGCTTCGAACCCGAGGTGTTCGTCCCGCCCCTGCCCGGCCAGGCGGTGGTCAAGGCCGTCGGTGACGACCGCGACCAGGCGCTGTTCTTCGACGGCATGGACCGCCAGCTGCCGGCCGGGTTGACCCGCGACGGGCAGCGGGTGGTGCTCGACCTCGACTTCCTCGACGGGACGCGCGGGGCGCACGTCAACATCAGCGGTGTGTCGGGGGTGGCGACCAAGACCACCTACGCCACCTTCCTGCTCCACGGGCTGTTCACCTCGGGCGTGCTCGGTTCGGCACACAACGCCAAGGCGCTGATCTTCAACGTCAAGGGTGAGGACCTGCTCTTCCTCGACCACGCCAACGCCAAGCTCGACGACACCTCGCGCGCCCGGTACGAGCAGCTCGGGCTCCCGGCGACCGCGTTCCGCTCGGTCGAGCTGTGGGCGCCGCCGCGACGCGGTGCCGCGAACGCCGCGCCGGACACCGGCGCGCGCCGCGAGGGCATCGGGTCGTTCTTCTGGACCCTGGAGGAGTTCTGCCGCGACGCGCTGCTGCCGTTCCTGTTCGCCGACGCCGGTGACGACCGCCAGCAGTACACGATGGTCGTGGACAACGTCACGGCGCGCCTGCAGCGCGACGCGGTCCCGACCGGTGACGGTGCGGTCCGGCTCGAGGGGGTCACCTGCCGCACCTTCCGTGAGCTGATCGACGTCGTGCGGGAGCGGCTCGAGTCCGAGGACGAAGCGCCCCGCTGGGCCGGCCGCGCCGTCGGTGTCGGGACCATCAACGCCTTCGTGCGCCGCCTGTACGGGTCCCTGCGCCACGTCGAGGACCTGATCCGCGGCGACATCGCCCACCCCGAACGACACCGCATCCGCCACCAGGCGCAGGTCACCGTGGTCGACATCCACCGGCTCAACGACCGCGCGAAACGGTTCGTGGTCGGGGTGGTCCTGCGGCGCCAGTTCGACGCCAAGGAGGCGTCCGGCAGCCCCGACCCGTTGACCTTCGTGGTGCTCGACGAGCTCAACAAGTACGCCCCGCGCGAGGGGTCGTCCCCCATCAAGGAGCTGCTGCTCGACGTCGCCGAGCGCGGCCGGTCGCTCGGGATGATCCTGATCGGGGCGCAGCAGACCGCCTCGGAGGTCGAGCGCCGCGTCGTCGCCAACTCGGCCATCCGGGTGGTGGGACGGCTCGACGCCGCCGAGGCCGGCCGCGACGAGTACGGCTTCCTGCCCACCGCGTTCCGCCAGCGCGCCACGATCGTCAAACCCGGGACGATGATCCTGTCGCAGCCGGCCCTGCCGATCCCGCTGGTGGTCGAGTTCCCCTTCCCCTCGTGGGCCACCCGTCCATCCGAAGCGGGTGCGGGACCGCCGCCCGCCGACGATGGTGTGGTGACCCAACCCGACGACCCCTTCGCGGGGCTCGACGACCTCGGTGCGCCGGACGGCATGCCGTTCTGATCCCGCGCGCCGCGTGCCCCGACCCGCCCGACCGACCGACGACAGGAGCAGACGTGCCCACCGACCGTGGCCCCCAGCCGTTCATCATCGACATCGAGGAGGCGACGCTCAGCAACGACACCTTCCGCACCACGTTGTGGACCGGATCGGACCTGCAGCTGACCGTCATGAGCATCGAACCGGGTGGTGACATCGGGCTCGAGGTCCACGAACGCGGCGACCAGTTCATCCGCATCGAGGGCGGGCGCGGCCGCGTGCAGATGGGCCCCGCCGAGGACGACCTCCCGATCGACCGCGAGGTCGGCGACGACTGGATCGTGCTGGTGCCCGCGGGCACGTGGCACAACGTGACCAACGTCGGTGACGAGCCGCTCAAGGTCTACGCGCTGTACGCCCCGCCGGAGCACGAGCACGGCACGGTGCACCCGACGCGAGCCGACGCGGACGCCGACGAACACCACCACTGACCGACCGCGAGGGGTCCGGCTGGGTCCGGCTGGGGTCCGGCTGGCCGGGCCTGAGCCGCACCGACGGGCACTACGGTCGCTCGCGGTCCCGTCGGTCGCGGGCCTGCCCGCCGTCCCCGAGCGTGAGGCCGTCCCCTGTCCCCCACGCGCCGCAACCGGTTGATCCGCACCGCGGTCATCGTCGCCGTCGGCCTCCTGGTCCTCACCACGTGTGCCGTGCAGGACGGCGGGATCGAGCTGCCGACCGCCTCGGACGACCCGGCCGACGGTGACGCATCGCAGGACGGGGAGCCCGACGCCGCGACCTGCGAGCTCGCGGCCGACCTCGACGCGCCCGCCATCCGCGCCGCGTCGGCCTCCCTCGGTCCGGTCGCGGCCGTGACCACCGCCGTCGACTGCGCCGACCAGGCCGTGGTCGTCCCACCGGACGACCCGGTGGTGGCCGCCATCGCCGCCCCCCTCGCGGTCAGCACCGGCGCCCCGCTGCTGGTCGGCACCGGGGAGGAGCTCACGGAGGCCATCGCCGAGCTCGGCGACCCCGAGGTCCGCGAGCTCGCCCGCGACGTCCCGGACAGCACGGACGCTCCGAACGGCGCGGACGAAGCGGACGGCACGGACGACGCGGATGACCCGGTCGCCGCGGGTGAGGGCGGCAGCGCCGGACCGGACACCTCGGCATCCGAGCTGGCCCTGGAGGTCGCCGACGAGCTCGGCCGCGACCGCTTCGTCGCCGTCCCCGCCGACGCCCCGGACCTGTTGGCCGGGGCTGCCGCCTGGGCGGTGCGCAACGACGCCGCCGTCCTGCCCCTCGCGGCCGGACAGGACGCACCGAGCCTCCCCGACGGTGCCGAGGTGGTCACCCTCGGCGACGTCGCCGACGTGGTCGGCGACCTCGATGCCGCGGACTCCCCCTGGGACCTCGACGAGGGCACCGACCTGGCGTGGCTGGTCGACCCCGCCGACCCGGCCGCGGTCCCGACCGTGGCCCTCGCGGCGTTGCGCGGCGACGGCGTCATCCCCGTCCCCGACGGTGACCTGCTCGCGCGCCGCACCGTCGAACGGGTCCGCGGCGCGGAGCTGACCGACGACGCGCTCCTGGCGGTGGGCCAGTTCGCCGGCGACCCCGCCGTGCAGGTCACCCAGCTCGCCGAGGCGCCGCTGCTGCCCGGGGGCGGCTTGCGCCTGTTCGACGGCACCCGGATGGTCGCGCTCTACGGCACTCCGGGCTCGACCGCGCTCGGCGTCCTCGGTGAGCAGGACCTCGACGCCACCGTGGCACGGGTCCGCGAGGTCGCGCAGGGCTACGACGCCGACGGCCGCGAGGTCGTCCCCGCCTTCGAGATCATCGTCACCGTCGCCAGCAACAGCGCCGGTGACAGCTACAGCAACGTGGCGCCACCGGAGCGCTTCGAGGAGTGGGTCGACCGGGCCGAGGAGGAGGGCATCCAGGTCATCCTCGACCTGCAACCCGGCCGGGTCGACTTCCTGACCCAGGCACGGATCTACGAGGACCTGCTGCGTCGGCCCCACGTCGGCCTCGCCCTCGATCCCGAGTGGCGCCTCGAGGACGACCAGGAGCACCTCGAGCAGATCGGTGGGGTCGACGCGGCCGAGGTGCAGGAGGTCGTCGACTGGCTCGCCGAGCTGACCCGTGAGGAGGGTCAGACCTCCAAGCTCCTCGTCCTCCACCAGTTCCGCCTGTCGATGCTCCGGGACCGCGACACGATCGAGGTGCCGCCCGAGATCGCCGCGGTCGTGCACGCCGACGGCCAGGGTCCCCAGGCGATGAAGCTCGACACCTGGCGGGTCATGACCGAGGGCGCCGAGGACCGCTGGCTGTGGGGGTGGAAGAACTTCTACGACGAGGACCCGGTCGTCGCGGGCCCCGACGAGGTGCTCGCCCTCGACCCCGAGGTCGTGCTCGTCACCTACCAGTGATCGCCGGGACGGCGCGGGTTCAGGCCAGGGGCGCGTCCTCGGGTTCGACCGGGATCCACAGCTCGCAGGTGGCGCTGGCCTGGTCGTCGGCGAGCTCCATGCGCAGGAGCGACGGGCCGGGCACGCTGCGGTAGGGGTTCGAGGGGAACCAGACCGCGGCGGTGTCGGCGTAGAGCCGCTGGAGCGTCTCCGGGAAGGGCCCGGACACCTCGAACACGGCCCAGGTCCCCGCCGGTACCGGCAGCGCGTCGAGGTCGTCCGGCACGGGCCCCGACGTGATCGTCGCGTGGTAGTAGTCGATGTCGCTGCCCTCCTCGGCGACCGGCGCCGCGTCACGGTCGTGGGTGACGGCCAGGATCCCGGCGGGCTCCTGGTCGGACAGCGCCTTGATGCGACCGTGGACGTCCGCGGGCAACGCCCCGATGAACGCCGCGATGTGCGGGTTGACGCCCTCGAACTGCAGCGGGACGGTGACCCGCTCGCCGACGACGGTGAACGGTCCCTTCTCGACGATGCGGTGGTGCATGGCGCTCGCTCCTTCGATGGTGAGGCGGAAGGCCAGCCTCGGTTGGGTGGTCAGGGCCGCGCCGCCACGCGCCTCAGCGGGCGCGACGCCGTGGACGTCGCGGAAGGCGCGACCGAACGCCTCGGTCGAGCCGTAGCCGTACCGGGTGGCGATCTCGAGCAGCGGCACGTCGCCGGCCACCACCTCGGCGGCAGCCAGCGTCATGCGCCGACGCCGGACGTAGACCGACAACGGCATGCCGGCGAGGGCGGAGAACATCCGGCGCAGGTGGTAGGTCGAGGTCAGCGCGGTGCGCGCCAGCGCGTCCACGTCGACCTCACCGGTCAGCCCGCGCTCGATGTCCGCGAGCGCGCGGTTCAGACCTTCGATCATCGGCCACCTCCTGGTCGACCCGACGCTACGGGCCGGGCGCCGCGACGACCCGATGATCGGTGCCCGGCCCGATCGGCCGGCACGCCGTGGCCGGTCGTCGCCGGCGCGGACCCCGCCTGCACCGCCGTGTCACGGGTGGGACGTAGCCTGGCGCCATGCGCATCCTCCACACCTCCGACTGGCACGTCGGCCGCACCGTCCGCGGACGGTCGCGTGCCGACGAGCACCGTGCCGTCCTCGCCGAGATCGCCGGCATCGCCCACGACCGGGCGGTGGACCTGATCCTCGTCGCCGGGGACCAGTTCGACACCGGCGCCCCGTCGGCCGAGTCCGAACGGATCGTCTACCGGGCGTTGCTCGACCTCGCCGACACCGGCGCCCACGTGGTCGTGCTCGCCGGCAACCACGACAACCCGCGACGCTGGGCCGCGGTCCGGCCGCTGCTCGAGCTCGGCAACGTCCACCTCGCCGACCAGGTCGCCCGCGCCGACCGGGGCGGGGTGCTCGACCTGACCACCGCGGACGGCGAGGTCGCCCGGGTCGCGCTCGTCCCGTTCCTGTCGCAGCGCGGCATCGTCACCTCCGAGCAGCTGATGCGGCGCGACGCCGACCAGCACGCGGGCACCTACGCCGAACGGGTGGCACGCATCGTCGCCGCCCTCACCGCCGACTTCGGTCCCGACACGGTCAACCTCGTGGTCGGACACCTGACGGTCGCCGGCGGCGGTGGCCCCGCGCTCGGCGGCGGGGAGCGTCAGGCCCACACCATCTTCGACTACGTCGTGCCGCCGCAGGCGTTCCCGTCCACCGCGCACTACGTCGCGCTCGGCCACCTGCACCTGCCCCACCAGGTGCCCGGGCCGGCACCGATCTGGTACTGCGGCTCGCCGCTGCACCTCGACTTCGGGGAGGCCGACCGAGGCGCGAAGGCGGTGCTGTTGGTCGAGGCGACCGCGTCGACGCCGGCCCAGGTGGAGCGCGTCCCGCTGACGAGCGGACGGCGGCTGCGCACGTTGCGCGGGAGCCTGGAGCAGGTGCTCGCCGCCCGCGACAGCGTCGGCGACGACCTGCTGCGCGTGGTGCTCGAGGAACCGCCACGACCGGGACTGGCCGAGGAGGTCCGTGAGGCGCTGCCCGACGCGGTCGACGTCGGCGTCGCCCCGCGCGAGGACGACGAGCGGCGCGACGCCCCCGCCGAGCTCGACGTGGACGCGCTGCGGGCCTCCCCGGCGGCCATGTTCGCCGAGTACCTCGAGGAGCTCGGGGTCCAGGACCGTCGGGTGGGTGCGATGTTCCAGCGCCTGCTCGAGGAGGTCCAGGAGGCCGATCGCGACGCCGACCCGGTCGGTCGACCGTGAGGCCGCTGCGCGTCGAGCTCGAGGGCATCGGTTCGTTCCGGGAGCGGACCGAGCTCGACCTCGCCGGCGTCGACCTGTTCGCGCTGTCGGGCCCGACGGGGGCGGGCAAGACCACCCTCCTCGTCGACGCCATGATGCTCGCCCTGTACGGCACCGTGCCGCGCTACGAGGACCGTCGGATGGTCGCCCCGGTGATCACCCAGGGCGCCAACGAAGGTCGGGTACGGCTGACGTTCTCGGTCGATCGGCGCACCTTCACCGCGACCCGTGTCGTGCGCCGCACCAAGCAGGGCGCGACGACCAAGGAGGCCCGGCTCGAGGAGGTCACCGGTGGCGGGTCGGTCGTCCACGCCGGGAGCGCCGACGAGGTGTCGGACGCGGTCGGTCGCCTGCTCGGGCTGAGCTTCGACCAGTTCTGCCGCTCGGTGGTCCTGCCGCAGGGCGCCTTCGACCGCTTCCTGTTCGCCAAGCCGGCCGAGCGCGGCGACCTGCTGCTCCAGCTGCTCGATCTGCGGCTGCACGAGGAGATCGGCAAGCGGGCACGGTCGGAGGCGACGGCCGCCAACGCGCGGGCCGACGCGGCGCAGCGGCGTCTGGACGGCGACCTGGCCGGCGCCGACCCCGACGAGGTCGCCCGCCTGTCGGCCCGCATCGACCAGCTGACCGCCCTCGGCGAGCGCTGCCGGCAGGTGCAGCGGGAGCTCGACGACCTGCGTGAACGAGGGGGCCAGCTGGCGGCCGCAGCCGATGCCGCGGCCGGGGACCGCGACGCGCTCGCCGCCCTGGCCCGCCCACCCGACGTGGACGAGCTGGCCGCCGCGACCCGTGCCGCGGACGAGGCGCTGGCGGCAGCGACCGCGCGGCGCGCCGCGGCCGGTGACGCCCTGGACGCGGCGGACGCCGTCCGGTCGCAGCTGCCGGCCGCCGAGGTCCTCGCCACGCTCGCGCGGACCGCCCGCGAACTCGACGACGCGACGGCGGCGGTGCCCGCTGCCGCCCAGGCGGCCGAGGACGCCACCGCCGCGGTCACCGCGGCCGGGCGGGCGGTGTCGGGGGCCGAGGAGGAGGTCGCGCAGGCCGAGGTGGCGCTCGAACGAGCCCGCCGCGGGGAGCTCGTCCACGCGCTGACCTCGGGGCTGCACGCCGGGGACGACTGCCCGGTCTGCGGTGCCGTGCTGGCCGACGACCCACCGACCACCTCCGGGGAGGCGACCGCCGCCGCGGAGGCCACCCTCCGGACCGCCCGCGCCGCGTGGGAGGCCGCGGTCACGGCCCAACGCGACGCCGATCGTCGCGCGGCCGCGACGCGGGAACGCTTCGAGGCCGCCGAACGTCGGGTCGCGGAGCTGTCCCGGGCCCGCGCGGCGGCGCTCACCGAGGCCGGCGTCGACGAGGGTGGCGTCGATGCCCTCCTGGCCGAGGTCCGGATCGCCGACGAGGCCGTCACCGCCGCACGGGCCGAGGACCGCGCAGCGCGTGCCGCCGAGGGCGACGCCCGACGCGTCGTGGACGCGGCGCGGAACGGCGAACGCGCCGCGTGGCAGGCCCTCGACACCGCCCGGGACAGCGTCTCGCGCCTGGGTCCGCCGAGCCCCGATCGGCACGACCTCGCGGCCGCGTGGGACCAGCTGCTCGGGTGGGCGCGCGAGACCCGTCCGGCCGCGGACCGGGCGGCCGACGACGCAGCCGCATCGGTGCGCGAGGCACGGGAACGCTACGGAGCGGTCAGCGGGGCGCTCCGCGAGGAGTGCCGGGCGGCCGGTGTCGAGGTCGCGGCCCAGACCGGGGCGGGCGAAGCGGTCGCGGACGCGCTGGCCACCGCCCGCGCCCGTCACGCCACCGTCACCGAACGGCTCGCACAGGTCGAGACGGTCACCGCCGAACGCGACGCGGCCCGGGAGCAGGCACAGGTCGCCGAACACCTCGGCAAGCTCCTGCGCGCCGACGGGTTCGAACGGTGGCTGCTCGCACGCGCCCTCACGCGGCTGGTCACCGGCGCGTCGACGCTGCTGCGCGAGCTGTCGTCCGGCGCGTACTCGCTCGACCTCGACGCGACCAACCAGTTCCTCGTCGTCGATCACCGCAACGCCGACGAACCACGGACCGTGCGCAGCCTGTCGGGCGGGGAACGGTTCCTCGCCTCCCTCGCGCTCGCGCTCGCCCTGGCCGACCACGTCGCCGAGCTGGCCGCCGACGGCGCGGCCAAGCTCGAATCGCTGTTCCTCGACGAGGGGTTCGGCACCCTCGACCCGGACACGCTGGACGTGGTCGCCGCCGCGCTCGAGGAGCTCGGTGCTCGCGGCCGCGTCGTCGGCATCGTCACCCACGTGCGCGACCTCGCCGAACGGCTCCCGGTCCGCTTCGAGGTCCGCAAGGGCCCCCGCGGCTCCCAGGTCACCCGCGTCGACGAGGGCGCCCCCCTCGCGCAGGCGGACGGGGACGGCGTGTCGGACGCCACCCGGGAGCCGGACGCCGCGACGCCGGCGGACGTCGCGTGAGCGCGGCGACGGACGCGGTGCGGATCGCGGTCGACGGGTGGGACCCGTCGATGGGATCGTCCACCTCGCCGCTGGAGCGGATGGCGACCTCCCCCGGCCCGGTCGATGCCGGCGTCGAGGTGCCCGCCGCCGCGTGGGCACCCCGCACCCCGTCCTGCGGCCCCGCGACGGGTCCGGTCCGGTTCGTCGACGGGGTCCGCCGGATCGAGGGCCAGCTGTGGCTCACCCCGCCGGGGGAACGCACGCGTCAGGCCCTGGCGGCGTCCATCGCCGCCGGCACGGTGTGCTGCGAGGGGACGCAGGCCACGGTGGAGGCCTGCGAGGTCCAGCGCCTCATCGTGGGGCCCGCCGGTGTGCTGCCCACGGTGACGACCGGCGCGGGCGAGTTCATCGGGCGGGCGGTCGCCGACGACGACGCCGACACCCTCCGCGCCGGCGTGCAGGAGCGGCTCCGCCGGCTGGAACGACGCCTCCTCGCGGGAGCCGCCGACAGCGACCTGCTGATCGTCGACGGACCGCTCGACGGGGCGGTCGCCATCGACCACGCGGTCGGGTACGTCAAGTCCCACCACGTCGCCTACCTCGACGACGAGGTCGCGCGGACGGTCGCCGACCTGGCGCCGGGACAGCGCAGCCCGGTGTTCCTGGCGACCTCGTCGTGGACCCGGTTCTCCTGGTACCTGCGCCTGCCGTCCGGTCGCACCCCTGCCGGCGACGGCGCGGCGGGCCACCCCTGGGCGGGTGTCGTCCGCTGCGAGGTGTCCGGTGACCTCCCGGTCGCCGACGTCGTGGTGCTCGCCGACCGGACCACCGCGACGCTGCCGCGGTTCGCCTCGCAGCCGCACAAGGACCGCCGGGCCCCGCAGAACCTCTACCCCATCGGCGGTCTCGAACGGCAGCTGACCCACCGGTTGGGCGACGCCGCCCACGTGCTGCGCTCGCTACGGGTGGCGGTGCGCTGACGACCGGCGCTCCCGGGGCGACGGCGTCGGGCTGACGGCTGCGACCGGCGGCCGACCGGCCGGGGGCGGACGCGAGGTCACGCCCTTAGCGTTCCGCCGACCGGGAGGCGGGCATGTTCGACAGGCTCGAGGCGCTCAACGACAAGCTCGGGCTCCGCACGAACCCGGCCGTGTTCTGGCCGAGCGCCGTCATCGCCGTCGCGTTCGTGGTCGTCACCGTCACGTTCACCGACCCGATCCGCACCACCTTCGAGACCCTCAGCGGCCAACTGCTCGACGCGTTCGGCTGGTTCTACATCCTCGGGGTCACCACCTTCGTGGTCTTCCTGTTCTGGGTCGCGTTCGGACGCTACGGACGGCTGCGGCTGGGCGAGGACGACGACCGTCCCGCGTACTCCAACCGCGCGTGGTTCGGGATGCTGTTCGCGGCCGGCATCGGCACGATCCTGATGTTCTGGGGCGTCGCCGAACCGATCTCGCACTTCGCCGAACCGCCGATGGGCGACGTCGAACCCGGATCGGCCGCCGCCGCCGAACAGGCGATGGACTTCGCCATCTACCACTTCGGCCTGCACACCTGGGCGATCTTCGGCCTGCCGGCGCTCGGGTTCGC
>CAYSTY010000052.1:0-11390 GCA_964433685.1 uncultured Actinomycetota bacterium
CGTGGCGGGTCGCGTCGCGTCCGAACCGGGACGCAGGTCCGAACGGCGCTGCGGACGGGGAGCCGGCGTTCCGCGTCGCCCACCCCGCCCGCCGTCGCCCGGTGCGTTCGGGCCACCTCCTCCTCCGTCGGGAGCTCCAGCCGTGCCGTACGTCGACACGCACTGCCACCTCGATCACCACTTCGAGCTGTCCGCCGCCGCCCAGGTCGCCAAGGCCCGGGAGGCGGGGGTGCGTACGCTCATCACGGTGGGGACCGACATGGCGTCGTCGACCGAGGCGGTCACGACCGCACGCCGCCACGAGGGGGTCTACGCGTGCGTGGGCGTCCACCCCAACGACGCGATGGAGGCGTCGCCGCGGGTGCTCGAGGTGATCGCGCGGCTCGCCACCGAGCCCGACGTCGTCGCCGTGGGCGAGACCGGTCTCGACTACTACCGGGACCACACCACGCCGGCGCAGCAGGAGGCGTCCTTCCGCGCGCACATCGACATCGCGCGGGAGCACGACCGGACCCTCGTCATCCACTGCCGTGAGGCCTGGGACGACTGTCTGCGCATCCTCGACGAGCACGGGGCGCCGGAGCGGGTGGTCATGCACTGCTTCTCCGGTGACGAGCAGGTCGTCGACCGCTGCGCCGAGCGGGGCTGGTTCCTGTCGTACGCCGGGAACGTGACCTTCAAGAACGCCGGCGCGCTGCGCGACGCCGCCGCCAGGACACCGCTCGAGCTGCTGCTGACCGAGACCGATTCCCCGTACCTGACCCCGCACCCGCACCGCGGTGAGGCGAACGACCCCAGCTACCTGCCGTTCACCGTGCGCACGCTCGCCGGACTGCACGGGACGGCCGAGGACGAGCTCGCCGACCGCATCATGGCCAACGCCGTGCGGGCCTTCGCCCTGCCGACGGACCCGGCCGGAACCCCGGCCTGACCTGCGCCATCGCGCCGGCGGCACACCGTCGCGCGCGCCCGTCGCCCACGGACGTCCGGGCGGCCACCCTGTCCGGATGGACGTCCCAGTACGGCCCTTCGGCCTCCGCCGTTCGTCGGTAATCGGCGTACCGTCCCGCCCCATGGCTCCCAGCTCCCCCAGCAGCCGCCTGCGCCGTCGCGCCCGCGGGTTGCTCAGTCTCAGCGTGCTCGGCCTCAGCGCCGTGCCGCTGATCGGTTGGTCCAACGTGGTCGAGGTCGCGGTGGACGGCGAGGTCGTCTCGCACCGCACCTACGCCACGACCGTCGGTGAGGTCCTCGAGCAGCTCGAGGTCCCCGTCGGCCCCGCGGACCAGGTCACCCCCGCCCCGGAGGCTCCGCTCGACGAGGTCGAGACCATCGACGTCGAACGCGCCATCACCGTGGACGTGGTCGCCGACGGCTCGCTCGTCCGCCGCGTCACCGCACCCGCAGACGACGTCGCCAGCATGCTCGACGCCGCCGACATGGACGTACGCGACGAGGGGGCACGTGTCGCCCCGGCGTGGCGCGCACCGGTCGGTGACGGCGACACCATCCACGTCGTGCTCCCGCGTCCGGTGCGCCTCACCGTCGACGGGACCACCCACGAGGTGCAGACGCTGCAACGCACGCCGGCCTCCGTGCTGCGCGAGGCGGGCATCGAGCTCGGTCCCGACGACGTCGTGGACTGGGACCTCGAGGCGGAGCTGTACCCCCACGCGGAGATCGTCGTCGAACGCGTCGCGTTCGAGACCGTCCGCGAGGAGACCCCGCTGCCCCACGAGCAGGTCCGTCGCGAGACCGAGGACCTACGCAAGGGCATCACCCGCGTCGAGGTCGAGGGCCAGGACGGCGTGCAGGTGGACACCTACCGGGTCCAGCTCGTCGACGGCGAGGAGGTCGATCGCGAGCTGGTCGACTCGCAGGTCGAGCGCGAACCCCGCGACGAGGTGGTGCTCGTCGGCACGTTCGTGCCGCCGCCGCCCCCCAAGCCCGCTCCTGCCGCCCGCGCGTCGTCGGGCGACCCCGGCGGGGACGTCTGGGACCGGCTCGCCCGCTGCGAGTCGGGTGGCAACTGGTCGGCCAACGGCCGTTACCACGGGGGCCTGCAGTTCCACCCCGCGACGTGGCGCGCCAACAAGCCGTCCGGTGCTCCCGAGTACGCCTACCAGGCCTCGCGCGAGCAGCAGATCGCGGCCGGCAGGAACGTCCAACGGTCCCAGGGCTGGTCGGCCTGGCCGCACTGCGCCGACCGGCTGGGTCTGCGCTGATCCCCGCGGCGTAGCCTGATCGCCGTCGCCGGCACGCGAGGTCCGTCCTGCTCACCCCCACCGAGGTGCAGCGGCTGCTGCGCGTCCACGGCCTCGCGCCGCGGAAGGCGGCGGGACAGAACTTCGTCGTCGATCCCAACACCGTGCGTCGCATCGTGGCCGCCGCCGACATCGACCCGGGTGACACGGTCCTGGAGATCGGCCCGGGACTCGGGTCGCTGACGCTGGGCCTCGCCGAGGTGGCCGCGCGCGTCGTCGCGGTCGAGATCGACGCGGGGATGGTCGTCGCGCTCCGGGAGGTCCTGGCCGGTACCGCCGGCGAGGTGGCGGTCGTGCACGCGGACGCGTTGGCCTGCGACCTCGGGGCGCTCGTCGACGGCGGGCCGGTCCGGCTCGTGGCGAACCTGCCCTACAACACCGCCACCCCGCTGGTGATGCACGCCCTGGCCGACCCGGCCGTCACCGACCTGTTCGTGATGGTCCAGCGCGAGGTCGGTGAACGCTGGGCCGCGCGTCCGGGTGACCCGCTCCACGCCGGCGTGTCGGTCAAGCTCGCGTTGCAGGCGGACGCGGTCGTCACGCTGGCCATCCCACGCTCGGTGTTCCACCCCGTCCCCAACGTCGATTCGGTGATGGTCCGCATCACGCGACGCCCGGACGCTCCCACCGGCGACCGCCGCCGGTCGCTGCTCGCCCTCGTCGACCGCGCGTTCGCCCAGCGGCGCAAGACGCTGCGCAACAACCTGCGCGGGCTCGCAGCGATGCCGGCACTGGAGCGCGCCGCGACCGCTGCCGGCATCGACCTCGCTGCCCGGGCGGAGACGCTCGACGCCGCGGCGCTGGTCCGCCTGCACGACGCGCTGGCGGCGGCGTCGACGGGCGCCTGCGACGAGCCCTGAGCGGCCGGTCCGACCCCCCGGATCGGGGCCAGCGCCGCGCGGTCGTGCGTCCCGATGCGGAACCCTCGGGCCGGCTCCGTAGTCTTCGACCCGGTCGAGCGGACGGCTCGCACGTGTGGACCCGCGGTGGGAGGGGTCCGGTACGTGCTCCGTCGAGGACGCGCCGGACAGGCGGGGGGAGGTGACGGAGCGTGAGCAGCGCCGAGCAGCGCACGCCGCCCACCCGCGTCCGGGTCCGCGTCCCGTCCAAGATCAACCTCTTCCTGACCATCCGCGGGGTGCGGGACGACGGTTACCACGAGCTGGTGACGGTCCTGCAGACGGTGTCGCTGTACGACACCGTGACGGCGCGGCTCGACGGCCCGACGGCGCAGCACCCCGCCGCCCGACGGTCGATGCGGTTGCGTTTCACGCAGGAGGCCACGGCGGGTGTCCCGGACGACGAGGACAACCTCGCCGTCCGCGCCGCCCGGATCGTGATGGCCGAGACCGGCCTCGGCGCGGGTGACGCGGACAACGGCAGCGCGCCGACGACGCGGCTGCACCTCGACAAGCACATCCCGGTCGCGGCCGGCATGGCCGGTGGCTCGGCCGACGCCGCCGCCGCCCTGCTCGCGCTCGACGAGCTGTGGGGGGCGGGCCTCGGGCGCACCCGACTGCGCGAGCTGGCCGCCGAGCTCGGTGCCGACGTGCCGTTCTGCGTCTCCGGCGGGACGGCGCTGGCCACCGGGACGGGCACCGCGACCGCCCAGGTGCTGACGCGCGGCACCTACCACTGGGTCGTGGGGATCACCGACGCCCCGCTGTCGACCCCGGAGGTCTACCGCGCCTACGACCAGGTCGCGCGGACCTCGGAGACCGAACCGGACGCGGTCCTGCAGGCGCTGCGCACCGGTGACGCCGAGGCGCTCGGCTCCGCGTTGCACAACGACCTCGAGGTGGCCGCCATCCACCTGCGTCCGGAGCTCGCCGCCAAGCGTGACGCGATGCTGGCGGCGGGTGCGCTCGGCGCGCTCGTCTCCGGGTCGGGGCCGACCATCGTCGGGCTCGCCGCCAACGCCCAGGACGCGGTGCGTCTGCGCGATGCGGTGGCTGGACGCTTCGACCGGGTGGAGATCGGTCTGTCCCCCGCGGGTGGGCCCGAGGTGTCGCGGGACTAACCTCCGGCGCAGCGCCGCCACCGGACGTCGCGACGTCCGGTGGTGCGTCGGTGGGAGGTGGTGTAATCGGTAACACGCCGTCCTTTGGAGTCGGTATCCAGGGTTCGAACCCCTGCCTCCCAGCTACCTGACCTGAGCCCAGCGTCCCGAAGGAAGCGCCGTGTCCGACGCGCCCACGACCGGCCGCCCGCAGGTCGCCGCCATCGTCCTCGCCGCCGGCAAGGGCACCCGGTTCCGCTCCGACCTCGCCAAGGTCCTGCACCGCGCCGCGGGACGGTCCCTCGTCGGGCACGTGCTCGAGTCGCTGCGTCCGCTCGGGCTCGGCCAGGTCATCGTCGTCGTCGGCCACCAGCGTGACCAGGTCGCCGCCGAGGTCGCCGCCGTGGGCGTGCCGGGCACGGTGACCGTCGTCCAGGACGACCAGCGGGGGACCGGTCACGCCGTCCAGGTCGCGCTGCCGGCGCTCGCGGACGACATCGAACGCGTGCTCGTCCTGCCCGGTGACACCCCGCTGCTGCGCTCGTCGACCCTGGAAGCCCTCGACGACGCGGCCACGGGTCGCGCCGCCGCGATGCTCACCGCCCTGCTCGACGATCCGAGCGGGTACGGCCGCGTGCTGCGTGACGATGACGGATCGGTGCGTCGCATCGTCGAGCACCGCGACGCCAGCGCGGACGAACGCGCCACGCGCGAGATCAACGCGGGGATGTACCTCGTCGACCGCGGGCTGCTCGAGGACGCGCTCGGCCGCATCGACGATGCCAACGACCAGGGCGAGCTCTACCTCACCGACGTGGTGCAGATCCTCACCGACGACGGCCAGCAGGTCGCGGCCGTCGTCGCCGACGAGCAGGACGTCGCCGGCGTCAACGACCGCTGGCAGCTCGCCGACGCCGCCGCCGTGCTCCGCCAGCGACACCTGCGCCACCTCGCCGCCGAGGTGGGCGTGACCGTCGACGACCCCGCCACGACCTCGGTCGACGTGACGGTCACGGTCGGACGGGACGCACGGCTGCTGCCCGGGACCCTGCTCGAGGGGACGACCGTGGTCGGGGAGCGGGCGATCGTGGGACCGAACAGCCACCTGACCGACACGGTCGTCGGGGCGGACGCCACCGTGCACTCCACCCGGGCCGAGGACGTGATGATCGGCCCCCGCGCCGCGGTCGGACCCTTCACCCACCTGCGCCCGGGTACCGAGCTCGGCGCCGGTACGAAGGCCGGGGCCTTCGTGGAGACCAAGAACGCCCGCGTCGGGGACGGCTCGAAGATCCCGCACCTGGCCTACGTCGGGGACGCCACCATAGGCACCGACGCGAACGTGGCGTGCGGCGTGATCACGGTGAACTACGACGGACGGACCAAGTCCCACACGACCATCGCGGACGGTGCGTTCATCGGTTGCGACGTGTCCCTCGTCGCGCCGGTGGCCGTGGGTGCCGGGGCGTACGTCGCTGCCGGGTCGGTGGTGACCTCCGACGTGCCGGACCACGCGCTCGCTATCGCGCGCAGCCGCCAGGTCAACAAGGAGGGCTGGGCCGCCGACCGGTAGCGTGTCCATCGGTCGTCCGACCCCGCCCCTCGCCCCTCGTCCGAGGCTCGCTCCCGTGGAACTGGTCACCAAGAAGCGCATGATGCTGTTCTCCGGGTCCAGCTACCCGGAACTCGCCCGGGAGGTCTGCGACCACCTCGGCATGCGGGTCGGTGAGGTCAAGCTCGCCCAGTTCAGCAACGGTGAGCTGTACGCCCGGTTCGCCGAGTCGGTCCGTGGTACCGACGCGTTCGTGATGCAGTCCCACGTGTCGGTCCCCGGCGGCATGAGCATCAACGACGCCATCATCGAACAGCTGGTGATGATCGACGCACTCAAGCGTGCGTCGGCCAAACGGGTCGTGGCCGTCATCCCCTACTACGGCTACAGCCGCAGCGACAAGAAGGCGCTGGCGCGTGAAGCCATCGCCGCCAAGCTCATGGCCGACATGTACGAGTCCGCGGGGGTCGACCGGATCATGTCCGTCGACCTGCACACCGGACAGATCCAGGGCTTCTACGACGACCCGTTCGATGCGCTGACGGCGCTGCCGCTGCTCGTCGAGTGGGTCGAGAAGAACACCTCGCCCGACGAGCGCGTCATCGTCTCGCCCGACGCCGGTCGGGTGCGCCTGACCGAGAAGTTCGCCGGGCACGTCGGCTCGACCATCGCGATCCTGCACAAGCGCCGCGACCCGCAGCAGCAGAACGTCAGCGTCACCCTCGACGTCATCGGCGACGTGGAGGGCAAGACCGCGATCCTCGTCGACGACATGATCGACACCGCCGGCACCATCTGCGGCGCCGCCGAGCTGCTGATGGAACGCGGCGCGGCCAAGGTCATCGCCCTGGCCACCCATCCGCTGTTCTCCGGTCCGGCGGCCGAGCGCCTCACCAACTCGGTGATCGAGAAGGTCGTGGTCACCAACACCCTGCCGATCCCGCCCGAGCGGCGGCCCGAGGGCGACAAGCTCGTGGTGCTGTCCATCGCGCCGATCATCGCATCGGCCCTCCGTGCGGTGTTCGAGGACGAGTCGGTCAGCGAGATCTTCCGCGGCGAGAACGTCTAGACCTCGCGCTCCCGAGGTGCGGTTGCCGGCCGCGGGAGCGGCCCGGTACGCTCCACACCTACGGCCCGCGTCTGATCGCGCGGGTCGTCGCACGTCCGGCGTCCGTGGCGCTGCCCGGCCGGACACCCCGCGTGACACCTCGCCGCCAGCCCGCAGGTCGGGATCGGTGACCGACCCACGATGGGGACCGACGCACCGCAGGAACGCTCGTGTCCAAGCAGGTCAGCCTCACCGCAGAGCCGCGCACCGACCTGGGCAAGGGCCCGACCGGTCGCCTCCGTCGTACCGGCCGCGTGCCGGGCATCATCTACGGCTACGAGGTCGAACCGACGGCCGTCCACGTCGACGCGCTCGAGCTGTACCACGCGCTGCGCACCGACGCCGGACGCAACGTCATGATCCGGCTGGAGCTGGCCGGCGAGACCACCCTGGTGATCGCTCGCGACCTCCAGTTCCACCCGATCCGCCAGGAGGTCGTCCACGTCGACTTCCTCGCCGTGGACCGCGACGCACAGATCTCGGTCGAGGTCCCGGTCCACCTGCTCGGTGAGGACGACGTCGCCCAGGACGACGGCGTGCTCAACCAGGTGCTCTACACCGTGCCGATCGCGGTCAAGCCGCTCGACGTGCCGAACAACCTCGAGCTCGACGTCACGGGCATGGCCATCGGCGACGTCAAGCGGGTCGAGGACCTCGTCCTGCCCGAGGGTGCCGACTTCGAGATCGAGCCCGAGCGCACCGTGGTGACGATCAACGCGCCGATCACCGAGGACGCGCTCGAGGCGCTCGAGGCCGACGCCGGCATCGAGCAGGAAGCGCCCACCGTCCTCGACGAGGACGGCCCGGCCGACGCCGCGGCGCCGACCGAGGGCGGCGCTGGCGAGGCCTGAGTTCCCCATCCGCCCCGGGACGAGCGATCGTCGTCCCGGGGTGATGCGACCCGCCGGAGGACGCCGTGGCCGCCGACCGTTGGTTGGTCGTCGGGCTCGGCAACCCCGGGGCCGAGTACGCCGGCACGCGGCACAACGTCGGTGCCGACGTCATCCGGTTGCTCGCACGGCGGGAACACACCGACCTGTCGCGCAACAAACGGGTCCGGGCCGAGGTCGCCGAGGTCCGCTCGCTCGGTTCGACCGGGACGCCCGTCGCCCTGGTGGTCCCGAGCACGTACATGAACCTCTCCGGCGGCCCGGTCCAGGCGGCCGCCAACTGGTTCAAGGTGCCGGTCGACCGGATCATCGTGCTGCACGACGAGCTCGACGTGCCCGTGGGCGGTCTCAAGCTCAAGCGCGGGGGCGGCCACGCCGGCCACAACGGCCTCAAGGACGTCGACCGTGCCCTCGGCACGCGTGACTACGTGCGCATCCGGATCGGGGTGGGTCGTCCACCTGGCAGGATGCCCGGCAGGGACCACGTCCTGCGTCGTCCGCAACCCGCGGAGCGCGAGGCCATCGACGTGGTCCTCGAGGAAGCCGCCGACGCCGTCGCATGCGTCATCGACGAGGGGCTCGACGCCGCTCAGAACCGCTACCACTCCCGCTGAGGCGGGCCAGGAGGCGCACCGTGAGGGATCGCATCCGCCAGATCGGCGCGGCGTGGAGCCAGCTGCGCCAGATCGACCCCAAGGCGCTGCCGTGGGTGCTCGTGGGGCTCGCCGTCGGGCTCCTGCTCGGCGTCGGCGCCGGGATGCTGATCGGGTTCATCTGGGCGATGGTGCTGTTCGGCATCCTCGGCGCGCTCACGGGCGCGATGTTCGTCTTCAGCCGTCGGGTCCAGAAGGCGCAGTACGTCGCCATCGAGGGACAGCCCGGCGCTGCCGCAGCGGTGCTGAACGTGATGCGTGGCCAGTGGTTCGTGACCCCCGCGGTGGCCTTCTCCGCCAAGCAGGACCTCGTGCACCGCGTGGTCGGCCGACCCGGGATCATCCTGGTGGGCGAGGGCTCCCCGCAACGCACCAAGGGTCTGCTCGCCAAGGAGAAGAAGCGCCTGTCGCGGGTCGCGGGCGAGACCCCGGTCCACACCGTCCTCGTCGGCGACGGGGAGGGGCAGGTCCCGATCCGCAAGCTCCAGATGCACGTGACCAAGCTCCCCCGCGAGCTCGGCAAGAACGACGTGCCGAAGCTCGAGCGCAAGCTCAAGCCGCTCGACAAGGCGATGCCCATCCCGAAGGGCATCGACCCGAACCAGGCCAACCGCCCGCGGCCGAAGCCGCGCTAGACCCGACGGCCCCACGAGCTCGGTCCTCAGCGAGCGCCGAGGACCTCGGAGACGGGGACGGGGTCGGGCTCGGCGAGCTGCGCGGTCGAGCACGACGAGGGTTCCCGGTCCGGCCGCCACCGCAGCAGCCGGGTGGTGCCGCGGAAACGTCCGGCGGTCGCCCACGTGTAGCCGACCTCGACGACCCGTTCGGGGCGCAGGGGCCGCCACGAGTGGTCGCGTCCGCCGGCGCCGCTCCAACGGTTCGGCGCGCCGGGCATCGACCCGTCCGCGTTGGCGTCACCGTCCGTCCACGACGCCCACGGGTGTCCGTCGATGTCGTCCATCACGAGCGGCGCGATCTCCTCGAGCAGCTCGCGTCGGCGCTTGGCGGTGAAGCTGGCGGCCACCCCGACGTGCCACAGCTGCCCGTCGTCGGCGTACAGCCCGAGGATGAGCGAGCCCACGCCGTCGCCCGACTTGTGGACGCGGTACCCGGCGACGACGCAGTCGGCCGTGCGCGCGTGCTTGATCTTCAGCTGCGCACGCACGTCGAAGCGGTAGGGGTCGTCGAGCGGTTTGACGATCAGGCCGTCGAGGCCCGCTCCCTCGAACCGGCGGAACCACTCCATGGCGAGGGTGTGGTCGCGGGTCGCGGGCGCGAGGTGCACCGGGGGGTCGAACCCGTCGGCGATCGACTCGAGGGCCGCACGCCGGTCCCGGAACGGCCGCTCGACGAGCCGCTCGTCGCCGAGGGCGAGGAGGTCGAAGGCGACGAACGACGCCGGGGTCTGCTCGGCCAACATCCGGACCCGCGACTCGGCCGGGTGGATGCGCTGCCCGAGGGCGTCGAAGTCCAGGCGACCGTCGACCTCGACGAACAGCTCGCCGTCGACCACGCACCGCGGAGGCAGCGACGCCCGCAGCGGCGCCGACATCTCGGGGAAGTACCGGTTCAGCGGCTTCTCGTTGCGGGAGCCGAGCACCACCTCGTCGCCGTCGCGGAACACGATGCAGCGGTAGCCGTCCCACTTCGGTTCGAACGCGAGGTCCACGGCCGGCAGCTTCGCTGCGGGCTTGGCCAACATCGGCTTGACGGGCGGCATCACGGGTAGGTCCATCCCCGGGACACTAGTCGCCGTCGACAGGGCGGTGGGGTGGCGTCGCCGGTGCCGCCGAGGCGCGGCACACTGGTCGGTCACAACCGAGCGAGAGCACCGCCGAGCCGTCCGATCCGCCACCCCGGGTCGCGCGCGGGTCGGCCCTCCGCCGTCGCCGTCCGATATCCGTGAGGTCCTCCCGTGTCGCAGGCCAGCGCCCCCTCCTCGATCGACGACGTGCTCGACCGCGGCCGTGCGGTCGGACCGTTGGCGGCCGCCCTGCGGCGTGGTCGCGCCGACTGGGACACCGTGCTCGTCGAGCGCGACCTGGTCGCCCCGCCGGCGCTCCGGCCCTACCTGCTCAGCCTCCTCGTCGATCGGGTCGCGCCGCTGCTGGTCCTCGTGCCGCGGTCGTCGGACGCGGACGCGGTCGCCGACGGCCTCGCGGCCTACCTCGGTGAGGAACGCGTCGCGGTCTTCCCCGCCTGGGAGACCCTCCCGCACGAGCGGCTCTCGCCGCAGCCGGCGACCGTCGGTCGACGCCTGGCGGTCCTCGACCGCCTCGTCCACCCGGACGCCCACGAGCACCCGCTGCTGGCCGTGGTCGCACCGGTCCGTGCCGCGCTCCAGCCCATGGACCCGGGCCTCGGTTCCCGCCGCCCCGTCGTCCTGGACGCCTCGTGGGAGGGGTTCGACCGACTCGTCGAGTCGCTCGCCGCGCTCGGGTACAGCCGGGTCCCGCAGGTCGAGTCGCGGGGCGAGTTCGCGGTCCGCGGCGGCCTCGTCGACGTGTTCCCGACCGCGGAGGACCAGGCCGTCCGCATCGAGTTCTGGGGTGACGAGGTCGACTCGTTGCGCTGCTTCTCGGTCGGGGACCAGCGCTCCACCGGACCCGTCGAGCGGGTCACCTGCGACCCCGCCCGCGAGGTGGTCATCGACGAGGCGCTCCAGCAGGACGCCCGCCAGGCGATGCGCCGCTGGCCGCAGCTGACCGAGCAGCTCGACGCGCTCGTGGAGGGGCGCACCTTCGAGGGCATCGAGTCGCTGGTCACGATGCTGCGGCCGGTGACCAGGCTCCTGCCCGAGTTCCTCCCCGATGGTGCCGGTGTCGCGCTCGTCGACCCGATCCTGCTCGAGGAGCGGGCCGCGAAGCTGCGGGAGGAGGCCGAGGTCCTGCGCGAGACCTCGTGGTCCTCCCGCGCCCGGAACGCCG
>CAYSTY010000053.1:0-11316 GCA_964433685.1 uncultured Actinomycetota bacterium
TCGTGCTCGCCGACCCGACCTCCCAGTCGCGCCAGTTCCTCGAGGGCGCCGCCGGCCGGTTCGGGGCCCTCGGCGCGGTGCTCGGCGGGACCCTGATCGCGGGCGCCACCTACGTGGTGCTCAGCAACCGGAAACGGTGAGGGTGGCCGCACTGGTCCGTCAGTCCACGGGCGGCGCGACGGCGGCGGACGCCGCCTCCACCTGGGCGTGCGTGAGGTGCTGCACGACACCGCCGCTGCCCGCCGCGGCACGGAGGGCCGGGACGAGGCGCTCGTCGTCGACCGTCGGGAACCGGTCGAGGAAGACGACCGTGCGCGGCTGTGACAGGCCGCCGAGCAGGTCCCGGACGTGGACGCGTAGGTCGCGCGCCAGGGCCTCGTCCCCGGCCGGCGCGGGACCGTCGTCGAGCGCGCGGGGTTGCACGACCGCGACCACCGCTCGACCGGTCGAGGCGTCCGGCCGGTCGACGACCTCGGCGCGGGCGACCTGCGGGTGCTCCTCGAGCGCGAGGCGGATCTCGGTGGCGGACACCAGCTGTCCCGAGACCGAGAACACGCGATCCGACCGGCCGAGCAGCTCGATCGTCCCGTCCGGCCGCACCCGTGCCCGGTCACCGGTGACGATCGCACCACCGCGGAAGCTCGGCAGGCTCGGTTCGATCGACGTCCCGTCGCGGAGGATGCCGAGCGCGGCGCCCGGCCAGGGGCGGCGCAGCACGAGGTCGCCGATCGTGCCGTCCGCCACGGGTCGCCCGTCGGCGTCCTCGACCCGCAGCCCCGCGTCCGGGGGGTCGGCCGCCGTGCCAGCCACCGTGGTGGGCACCGCGACCACCCCACCCAGCTCGGTCTGCCCCCACGCGTCGATGACGGTCGCGTGCCCCCGCCCCACGGTCTCGCGCAGCCACCTCGCCGACGCCTCGTCGAGCGCCTCCCCGGCGGTCACGATGCGACGCAGGCTCCGCACCTCGTCGGCGGTCGGTGCGTTGCCGACCCAGCTGCGCAGCGCCCGCACCACGGAGGGGGTCATCAGCAGCGTGGCGACCTCGTAGCGGGCGACGATCTCCCAGGCCCGCCGGTGGCTCGGCGTGTCGAGCATCCCCTCGTAGGCCACGGTGGTCCCACCGGCCAGCAACGGGCCGAGTATCCCGTGCGACTGCGACGCCATCCACGCCAGCTCGGCCGGCACCCAGGTGACCCCGGTCGCCCCTGAGAGGGCGGCGTGGAAGGCGGCGCTGTACACCGCGAGCCCGGCCGTGCCGTGGACCACGCCCGTCGGCCGGCCGCCCCGGTTGGCGAGGTAGGTGATCAGGGCGGGGTGGTCGCTCGCCACCGGCTCGGGCGCGACGCGCGGCGGGCTCGCACCGGGGCGCGGCGCGGCCACGAGCTCGTCGTACCAGCGGTCGCCGTCGTACCAGGGCACCGGGATCCCGGTCCGCCGCACGACGATGGTGTGCTCCACGCTGGCCGCGGCGGTCAACGCCTCGTCGGCGCGGTGCTTGAGCGGCAGGACCACCCCGTGACGCCACGCGCCGTCCTGGGTCACGAGGACGCGTGGCGCGAGGTCGGTCAAGCGGTCGGTCAGCGCGTCCGCCGGCAGGACGGCGGGCAGGATGCTGTGGACGGCCCCGAGCCGGGCGCAGGCGAAGATCGCCACGAGCGCCTCCGGGACGAGCCCGAGGTGCAGGGCGACCCGGTCGCCCGCCCGCACGCCGAGCCCCGCGAACGCGTCCGCCAGGGCGGTCACCTCGCGGTCGAGCTGCCCGTAGGTGATCGAGCGCCGGTCCCCCGGTTCCCCCTCCCAGTGGAGCGCGACCTGCTCGGCCCGCGCCGGCACGTGGCGGTGCACGGCGTTGACGGCGAGGTTGAGCCGCCCGCCCGGGAACCAGCGCGACCGGCCGTGCTCGCCGGCGGCGGTCACGCCATCGGCGGGGGTGTGCCAGGTGAGGGTGTCCGCGGCCACCTGCCAGCGATCCGCCTCGAGCGGGAGCGGCTCAGCCACGGCCGAGCGCCCGCGAGATGCTCGTCGCGGCCCGTACCAGCTGCGGGGCCAGGTGCTGCTCCACGCTCGACGGCTCGAACTGACGGGCCGGACCGCTGAGCGCGACCGCCGCGACCACCCCGTCGGCGTCACGGAGCGGCGCCGCGAGCTCCGGGCGCGCGGACGGGCCGGGCGGCACGTACGACACCGTGGCGGCACCCGCCCAGTCGTGCCGTTCCGCGTCGGTCGGGCCGCCATCGCCCTCCTCGGCGGCCAGCTGCTTCCAGGTCACCTCGGGCGCGTGGGCGGCGAGCAACCGCCCCGCCGCGGTCCGCAACGCCGGCCGGAGACGGGCGGGGTCGCGGTACACGCCGCCGACGTCGTCGCCGTCGACCCGGTCGACCTCGAGCGCCTCCAGACCGGCCAAGGTCACCACCGTCACCGTCGCGCCGGTCGTCGCCCGCAGGTCCACCAGGTACGGACCGGCGACCTGGAGGACCGGGAGGCGTTGGAGGTAACGGTCGGCGAGGCGGACCAGTTCGGGGCCGAGGCCGTAACGCGACGATGCCGGGTCCTGCTCGACGAGGCCGGCGAGCACGAGGCTGCGCAACAGCCGGTGGAGGGTGGGCAGCGACATGCCCGAGCGGTCGGCCAGGTCGGTGAGCTGGTGGTGGGAGGGCCCGTCCGCGAGCAGGGCCAACAGCTGGGCGGCGTTGTGCACCGTGCCGAGCGTGCCCCGGGGTACCGCCTCCGCCACCCGACCCCTCCGCTCCGCGCCGCGCTGCGCTGCGCCGCGCCGCGGTCCGCGAACCTAGCTGCCACTTCCGTATAACGGAAACCGCTCCGGTCAGCCCGGCGAACTGCGACCGTTGACTTCCGCATAGTGGAACTCTACGGTCGGTGACGATGGCCAGTCCCGGGAGCACCGGTCCGCCGGGGGACGGGTCGTCACCACGGGACGGGAGACCCGGCGTGATCGAGCGCAGCTACCAGCACGAGCTGAACGGCAGCCGGCTGCGACCCGGGGACCTGCAGCTCGAGGTCGACGACGTCTCGCTGCACTTCGGCGGGGTCCAGGCGCTCGCCGAGGTCGCGCTCCGCGTCCACCAGGGCCACATCCACGCGATCATCGGTCCGAACGGTGCCGGCAAGACGAGCCTGCTGAACGCCACCAGCGGGCTCTACCACCCCCAACGGGGCGCGATCCGCTACCACCAGCCGGATCAGCAGCCGCAGGACCTCACCGGCCTCCGGCCGCACCGGATCGCCCGGCTCGGGATCGCCCGCTCCTTCCAGAACATCGAGCTGTTCCGCCACCTGACGGTCCTCGAGAACCTGATGCTCGGTCGGCACGTCCACCTGCGGCACCGCCTCGTGCCGGCCCTCGTGTGGTTCGGCCCGGCGCGCGCCCAGGAGATCGCCAACCGGGAGATCATCGAGGAGATCGTCGACCTGCTCGAGATCCAGTCCGTCCGCCACCAGCCCGTGGGCGCGCTCGCGTACGGCATCCAGAAGCGGGTCGAGCTCGGACGTGCCCTGGCGATGCAGCCGGGTCTGCTCCTGCTCGACGAGCCGATGGCCGGCATGAACACCGAGGAGAAGGAGGACATGGCCCGCTTCATCCTCGACGTCAACGAGCTGCGCGGCGTGACCACGGTCCTGATCGAGCACGACATGGACGTGGTGATGGACATCTCCGACCACGTGACGGTCCTCGACTTCGGACGGGTCATCGGCGACGGCCCGCCCGAGCAGGTCCGCAGCGACCCGGCGGTCATCGAGGCCTACCTCGGCGCGGAGGACGTGGCGTGACGCGTGCCGCGCAGGCCCCGGCGGTGGACGGCCAGCGACCCGTCCGCGAGGCGACCACCTTCCCGACGTTGCTCGCCGACCTCGCCGAACGTCGTGGCGACGTCGTGGCGCTCCAGGAGAAGCGGTACGGGATCTGGCAGCCGATCACCTGGCGCGGCTACCAGCAGCGGGTACGCCACCTCGCCCACGCGTTCGACCGGCTCGGCGTCGGTCCCGGCGACGTGATCGCGGTGCTCGGCGACAACCGTCCGGAGTGGCTCGTCAGCGAGCTGGCCGCGCAGGCCATCGGTGCCGCCGTCGTCGGGATCTACCCCACCAGCGTCGGTGAGGAGATCCGCCACGTCCTCGAGCACGCGCAGGTGCGCATCGTGGTCGCCGAGGACCAGGAGCAGGTCGACAAGCTGCTCGGGCTGCGCGACGAGCTGCCCCGCGTCGAGCTGATCGTCCACTACGACCCGCACGGTCTCGAGCCGTACGACCACGCGGTGCTACGGGCCTTCACCGACCTCGAGGCCGAGGGCGCCCGTGACGCCGAGGAGCGCCCCGACTGGTACGCCGACCGGCTCGCGGAGCGCCGCCCCGACGAGATCGCGGTCATCTGCACGACCTCGGGGACGACCTCGCGGCCCAAGCTCGCGGCGCTGACCCACGACAACCTGCTGTCGATGGGCCGTCAGCTGCTCAGCCGCGACCCGGTCCACGCCGACGACCGTTACGTCAGCTTCCTGCCGTTCGCCTGGATCGGTGAACAGATGCTGACCCTGGCGGTCGGGCTCCAGGTCGGGCAGACCATCAGCTTCCCCGAGGACGCGGCCACCCAGCGCGGTGACCTGCGCGAGATCGGGCCGGACGTGATGTTCAGCCCACCGCGCATCTGGGAGTCGATGGTCTCGGAGGTCCAGGTCCGCCTCGGCGAGGCCGGGTGGCTCAAGCGTCGCCTGTTCGGCTGGGGTTTCGGGGTCGGCGACCGCGTCGCCGAACGGCGCGTGCGGGGTCGCAGCCTCGGTGTCGGTCTCCGGCTCCTGCACGCCATCGCGGAGGTGGTGGCGCTGCGTCCCGTACGCGAGCAGTTGGGCCTGCGTCGCCTCGAACGCGGTTACACCGGCGGCGCACCCCTCGGCCCCGACGTGTTCCGCTTCTTCCACGCCATCGGCGTCAACCTCAAGCAGATCTACGGCCAGACCGAGGTGTGCGGCATCGCCGTCGCCCACACCGACGACGACGTGAAGTTCGCCACCGTCGGTCAGCCCATCCCCGGCACCGACCTGCGCATCGCCGACGACGGCGAGATCCAGCTGCGATCCGCCGCGGTGTTCCGCGGCTACCTCCACGACGAGGAGGCGACGGCGAAGGCCTTCACCGAGGACGGGTGGCTGCGGACCGGCGACGCCGGGTACGTCGACGAGGACGGCCACCTGGTGGTCATCGACCGCGCCAAGGACGTCCTACGGACCGCCGACGGGACCATGTTCAGCCCGGCCTTCATCGAGAACAAGTGCAAGTTCAGCCCGTACGTCGAGGAGGCGGTGACCTTCGGCGGCACCCGCGCTGGCGACGACATCACCGCGATCATCACGATCGACGCCTCCACCGTCGGGACCTGGGCCGAACGCCGCAAGCTGTCGTACACCACCTACACCGACCTCGCCGCCAAGCCCGAGGTCGGCGACCTGATCGGCCAGGAGCTCGCACGGGCCAACCAGGACCTCCCCGAGGCTGTCCGCGTCCGCCGGTTCCTGCTGCTGCACAAGCCCCTCGACCCCGACGACGACGAGATCACCCGCACCCGCAAGGTGCGCCGCGACGTCATCGCCGACCGTTACGCACCGATCCTCGAGGCGCTCGCGGAGGGCCGCTCCGAGGCCACGATCGCCGCCACCGTCACCTACCAGGACGGCACGAGCACCAGCCGGCAGCTCGCGCTGCCCGTGCACGCGGTCCCGCCGGAACCGACCGACCTCGGCCGTCGACTCGCCTGGAGCGTGGGCTGATGCAGACCTTCGTGCAGCTGACCGTCAGCGGGCTGGCCAACGGTGCCATCCTGGCGCTCGCCGCCCTCGGCTTCGTGATCATCTACAAGGCGACCGGCGTCATCAACTTCGCCCAGGGTGAGTTCCTGCTCGTCGGGGCCTACGGGATCTTCGCCGGGATCGTGCTGTTCGGTTGGCACTGGTCGGTGGCGGTGCTGTTCGCCGTCGGGGTCGCGATCCTCCTCGGCAGCGGGACCGAACGCTTCGTCCTGCGACCCATGATCGGGGAGTCCGCGGTCGCCGTCATCATGGTGACCATCGGGTTGTCGTCGATCCTGCGCGCCGCCGTGCAGTTCCAGTTCGGCACGAGCCAGCGCCGCATGCCCGCCTTCCTGCCCACCGGGGTGGTCGAGGTCGCCGGCGTCACGTTGCCGGTGGTCCGGCTCGTCGCCATCGCGATGGCGGGCCTCGTCCTCGGGGCCGTGACCACCTTCTTCCGCCGCTCCCGCCACGGCATCGCGATGCGTGCCGTCGCCGACGACCAGCAGGCAGCCCTGACGATGGGCATCAGCGTCCGCCGCGTCTTCGCCATGGCCTGGGCGATCGCGGCGGTCACGGCGGTCGTCGGCGGCCTGCTCATCGCCAACATCACCGGCGTGTCCTCCGAGGTCGCCGCGTTCGGGCTCATCGTCTTCCCCGTCGTGATCCTGGGCGGCCTCGACTCGATCGGCGGGACCATCATCGGGGGGCTCATCATCGGGCTGCTCGTGCAGTACACGGCCGGCTACCTCGGCGGAGGTCTGCAGCAGGTCGTCCCCTACGTCGTGCTCGTGTTGATCCTCATGGTCAGGCCCTACGGCTTGTTCGGTGAGGTCCGGATCGAACGGGTGTGACGTGACCACGACCACCGGCATCTACCACACCACCTACCGCTCCGAGCTGCGGCTGCGGCACACCAACGCCGAGCAGGTCCGTCTGTGGCTGGCGGTCGTCGCGATCGTGGCGGCGCCGTTCCTGCTGACGCCGTACTGGCTCGCGGTCGCCAACCGGACGGGGCTGGCGGTCATCGGCGCCATCGGCCTCAACATCCTCACCGGCTTCACCGGCCAGATCAGCCTCGGGCAGGGCGGCTTCCTCGCCGTCGGCGCCTACACCTCGGGACTGCTCGTGGTGCGGGCCGGGTTCCCGACGCTCGTCGCGATCGTCTGCGCGGTGCTGTTCACCGCGCTCGTGGGCGCCTTCTTCGGGCTGCCGGCGCTGCGGCTCAAGGGCCTCTACCTCGCCATCGCCACGCTGGCGGCGCAGTTCATCATCATCTACCTCGTACGCAACTGGGACTTCGTGACCGGCGGTCAGGAGTCGATCGCCGTGCCGCGGCCCGAGCTGTTCGGCTTCACGCTCGCCGGTGACTTCCGCTGGTACTGGGTCATCCTCGCCTGCGCCGCGCTGGCGACCGCCGCCGCGAGGAACCTGTTCCGCAGCAGCCTCGGGCGCGCCTTCATGGCGATCCGGGACCAGGACATCGCCGCCGAAGCGCTCGGGGTCGACCTGACCCGGTTCAAGGTGCTCGCCTTCGCGGTCTCGTCGGGGTTCGTGGGACTGTCGGGGGCGCTCACCGGTCACTACCGGATCATCACCTGGGAGCGGTTCACCCTCGACACCTCGATCGAGCACCTCGCGATGATCATCGTCGGCGGGCTCGGGTCGATCCTCGGCTCGATCCTCGGCGCGATCTTCATCGTCCTGCTCCCCGCGGTGATCGAGCAGCTCGGCACGTCGCTGCGGGGCGTGTTCCCCGGCATCACCGGTCAGCTCCCCGCGCTCCAACTCGGTGCGTTCGGCCTGGTCATCGTGCTGTTCCTGGTGTTCGAGCCCCGCGGGCTCGCCCGGATCTGGCAACGCATCAAGGACTACTTCCGCCTCTGGCCGTTCCGGTACTGAGGCGGTGGCACCACCCATCGGGAGAGGGAGAAGCTCGTGAAGCACCGCAGGAGGATCACAGGTCTCGGCCTGGCACTCGCGCTCGTGGCCACCGGCTGCGGTGGCGACGGCGGCGACGACGGCGGCGGCACCGCGGCGGAGGAGGGCGGCGACGGCGGCGTCGAGGGCGCGGAGGACGACGCGCTCGGCGACCCCGTCATGGTCGGCGGCATCTTCGACCTCTCCGGCGCGACGGGCGACGTCGGCACGCCGTACTCGGAGGGGGCTCGCGACTACGTGGCCTGGCGCAACAGCACCCAGGACGGGGTCGGCGGCCGTGAGCTGCAGCTCGACTGGCAGGACTACGCCTACGACGTCGCGACGGCCGAGCAGCTCTACACCCAGTACGTCGCCGACGGTGCCGTCGCCATCCAGGGTTGGGGCACCGGCGACACCGAGGCGCTCCGCACGCTGGTGGGCAGCGACGAGCTGCCGTTCATGTCCGCCTCCTGGGCCGAGACGCTGGTCGACCCCGAGGAGACGCCGTACAACTTCGTGGTGGGCGCGACCTACTCGGACCAGATGCGGGTCGCGCTGGCCTGGATCGCCGAGGACGCCGGTGGGCCGACCAACGTGGCCGTCTTCCACAACGACAGCCCGTTCGGCACCTCCCCGGTCCAGGACGGCCAGACCTACATCGACGACCAGGGCCTCGACATCACCTACGCGGCCTACCCGATGCCGGCCGGGGCGACCGACTACGTCGGTGAACTCAGCCGCGCTTCGGACGCCGAGTACATCGTGATCCAGAACGTGGCGAGCCCCGCCGCGCAGCTGGCCCAGAACCTCGCCAACCAGGGCAGCGACATCCAGGTCGTGTGCCTGAACTGGTGCGCCGGCGAGGGCTTCATCGAGCTCGCCGGTGACGCCGCGGAAGGCGTCGTCGGGGTCCACCCGTTCCTGCCGCCGTCCGCCGACGCGCCGGGGCTGGACACCATCGCCGAGTACCTCGAGGGCGAGGGCGGGTCGATGGAGGACACCGACATCTTCTACGTGCAGGGCTGGTACACGATGCACGTCATGGCGGAGGCGATCGCGCAGGTCGTGGAGTCCGGCGACGAGGTCACCGGGCCCGCGATCCGTGAGATGCTCGAGTCGATGGAACCGGTCGAGACCGGGGTGTCCGAGGCGATCGACTTCACCGCGGACAGCCACCGCGGCATGGAGGGCTCGAACCTCTTCCGGGTCGAGGACGGTGTGTACGTGCCGTTCGAGGAGGGGGTCACCCCGTGAGCGGCGGCGTGGGGGCCGAGGAGCAGGTGCTCCGGCCCCCCGCCGCGGCGGGGGGCGTCCTGCTCGAGCTGAACAACCTCGAGGTCATCTACGACGAGGTCATCCTCGTGCTCCGCGGGCTCTCGCTGGCGGTGCCGGAGGGCCGGATCGTGGCGCTGCTCGGGTCCAACGGCGCGGGCAAGTCCACCACGCTGAAGGCGATCACGGGCCTGCTGCGCACCGAGCACGGCGAGGTGACCGAGGGTTCGATCACCCACCGGGGCGAGGACATCACACGGGCGGACACCGCCGACATCGTTCGGCGCGGCCTGTCGCTGGTCATGGAGGGCCGCCACGTCTTCGAGCACCTCAGCGTCCGCGAGAACCTCCTGGCAGGTGGCTACACCAGCCCGGGGACGATCGACGAGCGGCTGGCGATGGTCGAGGAGTACTTCCCCCGGCTGGCCGAGCGCCGCGACCAACGAGCCGGGTACCTGTCCGGCGGTGAGCAGCAGATGCTCGCCATCGGACGAGCGCTCATGGCGGGCCCGTCGCTGCTGATGCTCGACGAGCCATCGCTCGGTCTGGCGCCGCTGCTGGTGGCCGAGATCTTCGCCATCGTGGAGCGTCTCAACCGCGACCTCGACACCACCGTGCTGCTGATCGAGCAGAACGCCCGACGGGCCCTCGACATCGCCGACCACGCCTACATCATGGAGCAGGGCCGCATCGTGCTGGAGGGGCCGGCCGCGGAGCTGGCCGACAACCCGGACGTCAAGGAGTTCTACCTCGGCATGTCCGAGGGCGGCCGACGCAACTACCGGGACGTCAAGCACTACAAGCGGCGGAAGCGGTGGCTGTGACCTCGGCCGCGCTCCGCGACCACGCCGCGTCCTTCGACGCGCGCGTGGCCGCCACGGTCGCCCGGGCGGCGGCGCGGTCCCCGGCCTTCCGCGCCCGACTCGAGGCCGCCGACCTGACACCCGACGTGCTCGACGGGGTGGCCGCCCTCGACCGGTTGCCGTTGCTCGACAAGGACACGCTGCTCGAGCTCCAGCACGCGGACCCGCCGTTCGGGGGCCTGCTCGCCGCCGACGCCCACCCCCGGCGCATCTTCCAGTCGCCGGGTCCGCTCTACGAACCCGACCTCGGCGGCGACGATCCGTGGCGGTGGGCGCCGGCGCTCGCGGCCGCCGGGTTCGGCGACGCCGATCGCGTCCTCGTCACGTTCGGGTTCCACCTCAGTCCGGCCGGTGCGATGTTCGAGGCCGCGTGCGCGGCCCTCGGCGCGACCGTGGTGCCGGCCGGCGTCGGCAGCAAGGACCTCCAGGTGCGGGCCTGCCGCGACCTCGCCGTCACGGCCTACATCGGGACACCGAGCTACCTGCACGCGCTCCTCGAGACCGCCGACGAAGCGGGCGTGGAGCTCGGTCTCGAGCGCGCGTTCGTGACCGCGGAACCCCTCCCCCCGTCGTTGCGCGACCAGCTCGACGCGCGGGTGTCGGTCGTACGGCAGGGCTACGGGACGGCCGAGACCGGCCACCTCGGCCACGAGTGCGAGGCCCGTGAGGGGTGGCACGTGGCCGCGGATGCGCTGGTCCAGGTCTGCGACCTGACCTCCGGCGCGGCGCGCTTCGACGACGGCGAGGGGCAGCTCGCGGTGACCCTCCTCGACGACGCCTACCCCGTCGTGCGGTTCGGGACCGGCGACCTCTCGGCCTGGCACCCCGACCCGTGCACCTGCGGCGCGAGCACCCCGCGTCTGCGCGGGTGGCTCGGACGGGTCGGCGACGCGGTCAAGGTCCGTGGCATGTTCCTCCACCCCCGGCAGCTCGACCGACTGATGGCGCGGTTCGACGCGGTCGCCACCTACCGCGCGACGATCGACCGTCGTGACCACCGCGACGAGCTCGAGCTCGAACTCCTCCCGGCGGGCGCTGCCACGCCGGACGCCGACGCGATCGCCGCCGCGGTCCGCGACGCGCTGCGGTTCACCGCCACGGTCACCGTGGTCGACGACCTCCCCACCGACGGGGCGACGCTGGTCGACGTCCGCGACTGGAGCTGACCGGTGCGCCCCTCTAGCCTCAGCCCGACGCGGGACGAGGACGGGGCGTGGACAGCACGACGGCGGCCGACGCTGCCGCATCGCTCGCGGCAGCGCTGGCCGCAGGTCGTGCCAACGATGCCCGCAGGGTCGTGGCGGGCGCGACCGACGAGCGCGCGCTCCGGGACGCCGCGCTCGGGGTGCTCGCCACGCACGGCCGCGACGGCGACGCGCTCGCCACGGAGCTGCTCATCGAACTCGTGGACCGCAGCGGCCTCGCACGCGCCGCCGCACGTCGGGTGCTGGTCGACGAGAGCG
>CAYSTY010000054.1:0-11271 GCA_964433685.1 uncultured Actinomycetota bacterium
AGCCGCCCGTCCCGCGCACGCGTGCGGACGTGCGGGCGACCTCGCCCGAGGCGACGGCGTTGGCCCGCGAACTGCGCCGTCGGGGGTGGCGGTTCATCGGACCGACCACCGCGTACGCGTTCAGCCAGGCGATGGGCCTGGTCGATGATCACCTGGTCGGCTGCGCCTCCCGCACCCCGAGCACGAGGTGACGATCACCTGGTCGGCTGCGCCTCCCGCACCGGGTGACCATCCGGCCGGGCGAACGGGACGGTGGTGTCCGGACGCGGGCACCGGACCGGGTCGTGGCGCCCGGCCGCCGGGATGCTGGTGACCGAGCCCGGTGAGAGCCACCGGCGACACGGTCGACAGGAGCAGGACGTGGCAGATCAGGACACCCGGACGCTGGACGAGGTCCTCAGCGGCGAGCGCATCGCGATGGTCGTGACCGCCGACCAACGGGCCCGCCCCATGACCATCATCGAGCGCGACGACGACCGGCTGTGGTTCCTGACCGACCGGCAGGCCGACTGGGTCGAGGCGCTCCCCGAGAGCGAGTACGTCGCCATCGTCATCAGCGACCCGAACGACGCGCTGTTCGTGTCCCTGACCGGCAAGGCGGGGTTCAGCGAGGACCGTGCGACCCTCGAACGCCTGTGGTCGAAGCCGATGGAGGCGTGGTTCGACGGCGTGGACGACCCCCGGTTGATCGCGCTCAGCGTCGACGTCACCGAGGGCGAGTACTGGGACGGTCCGGACTCGGGCGTCAGCCGCATCGTGCGGGGTATCGCGAGCATGGTGACCGGCGACGGCGAGGACACGATGGGCGATCAGGGCGACGTCACGACCTGAGCCCCGCCCACGACGGCGCGGGCAGGTGGCGTGCCGGCGCGGGGGTACCGTCCCGCCGTCCGCCACCCGCCCGGCCGGAGCCTGACCGTCGTGGCCCTCCCGAACCCCTTCGCCCGTCGCCGCCGGCGCACGCCGCCGACGGTGACCCTGGAGCAGCACCCGGACGACATGCCCAAGACCGGCCTGTTCACCGAGCCGGTGCGGGTGAGCGACCTGCAGGTGCTCGACCCGGAGGTCCTCGACGACGGTCGCCGGCGAGTCACGTTCATGGTCGAGGTCCGCGACGCCGACGGCAAGCGCTGCTCGGACCTGTCGGTCGAGGCGCGCGTCACCGGCCCCGAACGGACCCGGACCGTCCAGGGCACCACCGACATGTTCGGCCGCATCCGCTTCCGGATGGCGAGCACACCGGGGACCTACGCGGTGGAGATCACCGACGTCGCGGCGCACGGGCTCGCGTGGGACCGCGAGGCGGGCCCGTACGAGGACCGGACCACGGTCGAGTGACGGGCCCGGGCGGCGCCCCACGGTCACGACCTGCCTAGGCTCGCGACCCGAGCGGACCTGGAGGGTCGAGTGGCGCGACAGCCGAAGGTCCTCGGGGTCGTGCTCGCCGGCGGCGAGGGCAAGCGGCTCGCACCGCTGACGCGCGACCGTGCCAAACCGGCCGTGCCCTTCGGCGGCAACTACCGCCTCGTCGACTTCGCGCTGTCGAACCTGGTCAACTCCGGGTACCGGCGCATCGTGGTGCTGACCCAGTACAAGAGCCACAGCCTCGACACCCATCTGGCCAAGACCTGGCGGATGTCGCCGATGCTCGGCAACTTCGTCGCGCCGGTGCCGGCACAGATGCGGACCGGGCGCGGCTGGTTCGAGGGTTCGGCCGACGCGGTGTTCCAGAACATGAACATCATCCGCGACGAGGACCCCGACTACATCTGCGTGTTCGGGGCGGACAACCTCTACCGGATGGACGCCTCGCAGATGCTGGACGACCACATCGCCTCCGGCGCCGGCGTCACCGTCGCGGGGTTGCGCGTCCCGGTGGAGCAGGCCGCCGCGTTCGGGGTGATCGAGCCGGACGCCAGCGGACGGATCGTCGACTTCCGCGAGAAGCCCACCGACGCCGTCGGCCTGTCGGACGACCCGACGCAGGTGCTCGCCTCCATGGGCAACTACATCTTCACCACCGACGCGCTCATCGACGCGGTCCGCACCGACGCCGCCGACGACGCATCGACCCACGACATGGGTGGCGACATCATCACCGCGATGGTCGCCCGCGGGGAAGCGGCCGTGCACGACTTCGTCCGCGACAACGACGTGCCCGGCACCACCGACCGCGACCGGGGCTACTGGCGCGACGTCGGCACCATCGACGCCTACCACGAGGCGCACATGGACCTGGTGTCGGTCCACCCCGTCTTCAACCTCTACAACCTCGACTGGCCCATCTACACCTGGCACGACCCCCTACCGCCGGCCAAGTTCGTGTTCGACGACGAGGATCGCCGCGGCACCGCGATCGACTCCATGATCTGTTCGGGCGTGATCGTCTCGGGTGCCCGGGTCCGCCGCTCGGTGGTCTCCCCCGGCGCCCGCCTGCACACCGGTGCATCCGTCGAGGGCTCGGTGCTCCTGCACGGCGTCGACGTCGGCCGCGACGCGGTCGTCCGACGCGCCATCGTGGACAAGAACGTCGCCATCCCGCCGGGGACCCGCATCGGCGTCGACCCCGAACACGACCGTGCCCGCTTCCACGTCTCCGACGGTGGCGTGGTGGTCATCGGCAAGGGCGACCACGTGCCGGGCCCGGAGGAGGCGTGAAGGTCGGGCTGCTCACCAAGGAGTACCCGCCGGCGATCTACGGCGGCGCCGGCGTCCACGTCGCCGAGCTGACGCGGGCGCTCGCGTCCCACGTCGAGGTGGCGGTCCACTGCTTCGGCGCACCGCGGCCGGACGATCCGCTCGTCGCCGGGACGCACGAGGAGTGGGACGCGCTGGCCGGTGACCGGCCCGAGCTGGCGGCGCTGCGGACCGTCTCCGCCGACCTGTCCATGGTCGCCGCCACCGGGAACGTCGACCTCGTCCACAGCCACACCTGGTACGCCAACCTCGCCGGTCACCTCGCCGGGCTCGTGCACGAGGTCCCGCACGTGGTGACCACCCACAGCCTGGAACCGCTCCGCCCGTGGAAGCGTGAGCAGCTCGGTGGCGGCTACGCCCTGTCGAGCTTCTGCGAGCGCACCGCCCTCGAGGGTGCCGATGCCGTCATCGCGGTCTCGGAGGGGATGCGCGCCGACGTGCTGGCGGCCTACCCCGGGGTCGACCCGGCACGCATCGAGGTGGTGCACAACGGGGTCGATCCGGTCGGCTGGCGGCGGGTGGAGGGACGCGCCGTGCTCGCCGAGCACGGCATCGACCCCTCGCGACCGACCGCCGTGTTCGTCGGCCGGATCACCCGTCAGAAGGGCGTCGTCCACCTCCTCGACGCGGCCGCGCACCTCCCGGCCGGGTCCCAGCTCGTGCTCTGCGCCGGTGCACCGGACACCCCGGCGCTCGCCGCGGAGTTCCGCGACCGTGTCGCCCGGTTGCAGGACGGGCCCGTCCGGGTGGTGTGGATCGAGCGGATGCTGCCGCGCGACCAGCTCCTCGAGGTCCTGTCCGCCGCCGACGTCTTCGTGTGTCCGTCCATCTACGAACCGTTCGGCATCGTCAACCTCGAGGCGATGGCGGTCGGGCTGCCCGTGGTCGCGTCCGCGGTGGGTGGCATCCCGGAGGTGGTGGTCGACGGGGAGACGGGGCTGCTCGTCCCGTTCGAGGCCAGCGACGACGCGATGGGCGCTCCCGCGGACCCGGCCGCTTTCGGGCGCGAGCTGGCGGCGCGGACGAGCGAGCTGTTCGAGGACGCCGCCACCGCGCGGACGATGGGGGACGCTGGACGGGTCCGGGTGGAGCAGCGCTTCAGCTGGGACGCGATCGCGGCCCGGACCGCCGAGCTGTACCGGCGCCTGACGCGGTGAGGTCCGCCGCGGCACCCACGCCGTAGCCTGCGACGGTGCCCTCCACGACCCCGCTCCGCCGCGCGGCCCGCCGCCTCCTCGCTGCGCGGCGCACCTTCACCCAGGTCGCGCTCGCGACGGGGGGCTCGTGGCTGCTGGCCACGGCGGCGTTCGGGTACCGGGCACCGTTCTTCGCACCGATCGTCGCGGTCATCGTGCTCAACAGCCCGGTGCAGCGCGGACGCCGCGCCGTGGAGATCGTCATCGGCGTCGCCGCCGGGATCACCGTCGCCGACCTGCTGGTGCTGCTGATCGGCACGGGCGGCATCCAGCTCGTCGTGGTGGCGATCCTGGCCATGGCGATCGTCACCGCGGCCGGTGGCGGGGCCCTGGTGGTCACCCAGGCGGCGGTCGCGGCCATGCTGGTCGTGGTCCTGCAGCCGCCGACGCTCGACCTGGTGCCGCACCGCTTCTTCCACGCGGTGATGGGTGGCGCGACGGCGCTGCTGGTCACCGCGCTGCTCCCCACGCGACCGGACCGGCAGCTCATGCGCGGTACCGGACCGGTCGTGGCCGGACTGGCGGGCGCGCTCGAGGACGTGGCGAGCGCCCTCCGCGACGACGACCTGGCGGCTGGGCGCGCGGCGTTGCGTCGCGCGCGGGCGCTCGACCCCGAGCTCGAACAGCTCCACCGCTCGCTGCAGGTCGCCGACGAGACCGCGCGGATGACCCCGCTGCGCCGCGGGCAGCGCCACCTCGTCGACGCGTACGCCCGGGCGGTCGACCAGCTCGACCTCGCCGTCCGTGACACCCGGGTGCTGGCACGGTCGGCCGTCTTCCTGCTCGAACACACCGGTGAGCCCGGCGGAGGTGAGCCGGCCCCGACCGAGCTCAGCGATGCCGTCCTCGACCTCGCCGATGCCGTCCGGGCGCTCGGTGCCCAGCTGACCGACGACGCGCCCGCCGCGGTCACCCGCGACCACGCGGCGGCAGCTGCGGCGCGCACCCGTCCGCTGTTCGGCGACGACACCCGGGCGCTGGCCATCAGCCGTGTGATCGGGCAGATCCGGTCGACCGGGATGGACATCCTGCGGGGATCGGGGCTCGATGGGGAGGGTGCGCAGCGACAGCTCTACCAGGCACCGGACCCACCGAGCCGGCGCTGACCCGTCCGTCCAACGCCGGCCCGGTGATGGTCAGCGGTGGACGACCGGACGGTCCTCGCCGACGAGGTCGATGATCCGGTCCTGGTCGGACTCGGGCCGGGTCAGCCGGAGCCGGCGGGTGCCCCACACGAAGGCGGCGATCCACGCCGCCGCGATCAGCGCCATCATCGCCTGGGCGGCGACGGGGACCCAGGGTGCGGTGTCGCGCATCTCGCGCAGGAGCACCTCGTGGTCGGGGACGAAGTCCCGCGTCGTCTCGAGCTCGACCGGCACCTCCTCGGCCGGGATGGCCGGGTCCTCGGGCAGGAAGATCGGCGCCGCCGCCATGATGCGACCGTCGTGGACGCGGAGCATGGCCTTCCACTCCCCGTGGACGGGCACCGGCTCGGTCGTGCGGTAGACGCCGTCCCCGAGGTGCTCGAGCTCCTGGAGCTGGGTCGCTTCCTCGCTCCACCACCCCGCGCCCTGCCACGCGATGACGTGGAGCCACTCCGGGTCGTCGATCGCGTCGGCCGGGTCGATGCGGAAGGTGCCCTCGACGTGTTCGCCGGCCGTGGGGCCCGCGACCGTCGTGAGCGACATCTGCGTGGCCGCGTCCACCCCGACGGTCCGCAGCGGGTAGGCGATGGCGGCCACGATGACCACGGCCGCCGCGGGGGCGAGCAGGGACGGGACCTGTTGACGGGGGGTGCCGGGACGCGTCAGGGAGCGGCCGAGGAACCCTCCGACGACACCGGCCGCGACGGCGGCCGGGACCACGATCAAGGCGGCTTCGGGCAGCATCGCCGCCGGCCAGGCGATCGGCATCCACGTGTGGCTCCACGCCGCCTCGAGCAGGATCCCGACGGTCCCGATCCCGAGACCCGCCACCGCACCGAAGGTCAGCTGGCGTCCGGGACGCACGCGGAGGGCGACGAGCTCCACGACCACGGCCGCACCGAGGTAGAGCGGGAGGTGGAAGGTGAGGTGCTCGAACATGCCGCTGACCACGAGGCTGATGGCCCCCCGCAGCAGCAGGAAGAACGCCACCGCACCGAGCGCGCCGCCGCGGCCGAGCCGGATGCGCGCCGCGACGAGCGCGATCCCGGCGGCGACGGCGATCAGCAGCGGCTGGAAGAGCAGGCGGAACTGCGGGACCCCGAAGTCGAACTCACCCTGCAGCGTCGACAGCCCGACCAGCACGGCGCCGGCGAGCTGGAGCTCGATCAGGTAGCGGCGACGTGGGAACGGGTCGGTCGGTTGGGCCCGTTCGGCCTCGACGAACAGGATCCACATCGCCAGCGTGCACAGCGACGCGCCGGCGACCATCTGGATGTGCGGCGGGCTCCACAACGTCACGTCCTGGCCGAAGATGCGGTGCCACACGTCGTCGATGGGGAACCCGATCAGGGCCACCACCCCGCACAGCGCGAGGAGGGCACCACCGATGGGTACGCCGTGCCAGCGTCCCCGCGGCGGGCGTACCGCCCCCGCACGTTCCGCATCGGTGCCGAGCAGCATCGACACCAGGCCGGCGATGGCCAACCCCATCAGACCGACGAGGATGGGCCAGTGCGCGGCGTTGCCGAAGACGCCCTCGTCGCGGCCGTGGTCGATGTGGGTCGCCACGTCCCAGTAGAAGCCGAAGACGGCGACGATCAGCGATCCCCCGGCGATGGCCAGCGGCAGCGCCGCCCAACCGGGTTGGCCGGTGGCACGGGATGCGACACCGGCGAGGCGGTCGAGGCTGGTGAGCTTGCCGCGGTGGTAGGCGAACGCCAGACCGCCCGCCCCGGCGAGGAAGAGACCGGCACCGATCAGCGACAGCACGACCTCCTCGCTGCTGGCGCCACCCGCGCTGGCCTCCTGGGCCGCAGCCGGGCCCGCGGCGACCAGGAGCCCACCGAGCGCCGCACCGAGCGTGGTGACCGCTCGCCGGAGCGCGCGGCGGCCCCCGTGCCGGTCCGTCCCCATCGCACGCTGAAGCACGTCGCACCCTCCTCCGGTCGGGACGACGACCATGACACCGAACGGTGTAACAGTCAAGCGTGTCGGGTGCCCGTCCGGTCACCACCCGCCGAGCGGGCGGTCACCACCGCGGAGCTCACCGCGCCGCTCCAGGAGGGCCTGGCCACGCCGGGTCCGGCCCTCGTCGCAGCGACGATCCCGCAGCTGTCCCGAGCGGCGCGACGACGGCGGCGAGGAGGGTCTCGTCGTCCGCGTCGGTGTCGACCCAGACGTCGGCACCCGCGCCGAAGGCGACGTCGAACCAGTCCGTGCCGCGGGCGACCACGACCGTCCGCGGGCGGGGGTAGCTGCGCGCGGCGCGGCGGAGCCGGCCGAGACCGGACGGATCACCGTCCGCCAACGTGACCACCACCACGTCGGCGGCCACCGCGTCGTCCCCGTCGCTGGTCCCGACCACCTCGAAGCCACCGGCGCCACGGGCGAGCGCCGCGAGACGCTCGGCCGTCGCCGGGTCGCAGGCCGCGACCTCGACCCGCGGCGGTCGGTCCGCCGCGATCTCGGTGGGTCCGCAGGTCTGTCCGGTGGACAGCTCGGACGGACGGCGGCGACCGAGGGGGTGCCACCGGGACCGTTGCCCGATCACCACCGTCCTCCGCCTCGCTCCGGCACCGTCAGCCGAGCCGTGACCGACCGACGATCGTGCAGCTGTAGACGCCGGCCGGCGAGGTCACGGTCACCCGGTCCCCCGCACGCTGCCCGAGGACGGCGGCCGCCAGGGGCGCCTCCATCGAGACCCGGTTCTCGTCGAGGCCAGCCTCGACGGGGTGCACGATGAGGAAGCGCTCGCGCGAACCGTCGGGGAACTCGACCTCGACCTCGTCACCGACCTCGACGATGGTCGGGTCGTCGCTGAGGTCCCCCGGCGCGACCGCGTGCTTGAGCACGCGCCCGAGCGCTTCCGCCTGCTCGGCGAGCTGGTGCTGCTCGGCCACGAGCTGGTGGTCACGCTCGTTGCGCAGCTCGTCCTCGATCTGCTCGAGACGGGTCGCGATGCGGTCGTAGCGGGCCTGCAACCACGCCCGACCGTCCCGCGTCAGGATCGGGGGGTTGGAGGTGCTGGTGGAGACGTCGGCGGACATGGGGATCCCTCCGGCGCACGACGGATCGGCGCCACGTGGTCGTGAAGCATCGCTTCAGCGTACCCCGCATCCGTGAAGCAGTCACGGGTCGCCGGGCGACCCCGTCCCGAGGATGCTCCACAGCAACCGCGCCTCGCGGGGTCCGGGGTTGCCCCAGCCCGAGACCGCCACCCGGTCGAGGTCCACCCCGTCGCCCTCGTGGAGGGTCTCGGTCCGCCCGGTCAGCTCGAGATCGAGCACACCGGCGAGCACCACGATGCGTTCGGGCGCCTTGACCGCGAACGGGGCACGGGTGCCCGCGGCACCGGCGTCCACCGCCACCATCCAGGTCGCGCTGCCGTCCCCGCCCTCGAACAGCCGCTCCCCCGTCAGTCCCTCCTGCAACCGGACGCGGTCGCGACCGCTGCGGCGCGAGACCCGGTAGCCACGATCATCGGGCCCGCTGCCGCCGGGTCCGAAGGGCACGTCGAGCACCTCCCAGAGGCGGACCAAGGTGTCGCCGGAGGGGCCACGGACGCCGCGCTCCACCTGGGACAACGCCGACGGACTGATACCCACGCGACGCGCGACCTCGGTCTGCGACAGCCCCCGGACGAGGCGCTGTTCGCGGATGGCCCCGCCGAGGCGCGACCGGGTGCCGACCGGCTCGCCGGCAGCGACGAGATCGTCGTCCGCGACCGTGGTCAGCACCCGGCGGCCAACGACCTCGCCCGCGCGACCGTCGGCCTTGCGCACCGTGGTGACGAGCGCGTCGTCCTCGCTGTGCAGCTCGATGACCACCTGCGTCACCTCCTCGAGCCGGCGGAGGAACGTCGGGCGGTGCGCGTGGACCCGGATGGGCCACAGCGCCAGGCTCCGGCGGCGGTAGAGCCGCGGGCAGGTCGCGAGGAACAGCTCGAGCGCCGCGTCCGCCCCCCACCGGGCCGGGAGGTCCGACAGCGGGTCGAACACGTACGCCGCCCCCTCGCCCACCTCGGCGTCGATCCGCTCCAGCGCGGCGATGGCGTCCGCCAAGGTGGCATCCGGCGCGAGCGCTGCGGGCGACGCCGGCGTTCCGGCCGCGGCTTCCGACCAGTCGAGGACGGTCACCCCCTCCGGGACGGGGTCGGGCCACGCGGTCCCGAGGGTGACGTGCACCAAGGGGATCCGGCCGGCGGTCGTCGCGACGAACCGGCCGACGACCAGGTCGAGCGGCGCATCACGATCACCGAGCACGACGAGGTTGTCACCGGTGTGCACGCCGTCGATCAGCTCGTCGAGGAGCGTCGTGCCGATCGTGGTCCGTTGCACGCCCGTCCTCCACGTCGGTCGAGCCCCGGACGGTAGTCGTCCCCCCGGTCAGGCCGCCGACGAGAGGGTCAGGACGCGAGCTCGTCGATGCCGAGGCCGACCTGCTGCTCGAGCGCCGTCGCGATCCGGTCGACCCCGAGCACGGTGGCGGCGGTACGCAGCGTCAGGGCACGCAGCTCGGCCACGTGCCAGACGTCGTCGAGCGCGCGGGCCATCCGGGCCTCGAGCCGTCGGGACACGTCGGCCGCGGACCAGCGTTCACCGCGCAGGTTCTGCTCCCACTCGAAGCAGGAGACGGTCACGCCGCCGGCGCTGGCGAGCACGTCCGGGACGACGATCACGCCGCGGTCGGCCAGGATGTCGTCGGCCGCAGGGGTGCACGGGCCGTTGGCGGCCTCGGCGATCAGGCGGGCGCGGACCTCGGACGCCTCACGCTCACCGATGGCGCCCTCGAGGGCAGCGGGGACGAGCACGTCGCAGTCCAGCGCGAGCAGCTCGTTGGGCGAGACGTGCGTCGCCGCCTCGTGGTGGACCACCGAGCCCGTGGCGGCCTTGACCGCGGCGACGGCCGCGACGTCCAACCCAGTGGGGTCGGCGATCGCACCACCGCTGTCGGACAGCCCGACGACCCGCAGCCCGTCGGCGGCGAGCAGCCGCGCCAGGTGAGCGCCAGCGTTTCCGAAGCCCTGGATGACGACGCGGGCGTCGCTGGGTAGCCCCAGACGGCGGGCGCTGGCGGAGATGACCGCCCGACACCCCGCTGCGGTCGCGGTGTCCCGACCGAGCGATCCACCGGCCGCGATGGACTTGCCCGTGACGACCGCCGGCGCGGGCGCACCGGTCACCCGGGCGTACTCGTCGGCGATCCAGTCCATGTGCCGTTCGGCGGTGTTCACGTCGGGGGCGGGCACGTCGCGATCCGGCCCGATGTTCGCCGCGATCGCCCGGGTGTAGCTACGCGTCAACGACTCGAGCTCGCACTCGCTGAGCCCCTTGGGATCGATGGTGATCCCGCCCTTGCCGCCGCCGAGCGGCAGGTCCATCACGGCGGTCTTGACGCTCATGAGCGTGGCGAGCCCCGCCACCTCCTCGGCCGTGACGTCCGGGTGGAACCGCGTCCCGCCCTTGGCCGGGCCACGCGCGGTCGAGTGCGCCACGCGGTAGCCGGGCACGACGTGGATGCTGCCGTCGTCGCCCACGTAGGGCACCTGGACCGCGACGGAGCGCTCCGGCTGGTGGAGGGTGGCGCGGATCCACGCCGCGAGGTCGAGCTCGTCGGCCGCGAGGTCGATGGCGTCGAGCGCGAGCCGGTGCAGGTCGATGGTCACCGCGGATCCTCCGGGGGTCACCGCACGGAGGAGCGCCCGACGGCAGCGCTCATCGCCCCGTGCGAGGGGGACGACGACGCGCCGTTGCGTCACGAGGGACCCTACACGTGAAGCCGGGCTTCATCCAAGGGCCACGCGTGCACACCCGGGTCCGGCTCCGTACGGTCCCCGCCGTCGCCGGCGCGTCCTGCGCCGGCCCTGGGGGGAGCGCTCCATGCTGGTCCACACCGCACGTCGTCCACGCCGGTCCCCCTGGTGGGCGGCGAAGGCGCCGATCGTCGTCGCGTTGCTGCTCGGCGCCTGTTCCCCGGCCTCCGAGCCCACCGACGACGGACCCGCCGACGCGGCTGCACCGGCGACGGGCGAGGACGAGGCGGACGTGACCGCGACGGAGGAACCCGAACCGGAACCGACCGAGACCGCGACCCCCCTGCCCGAGGCGCCCCCCGCCGTGCGCGGGGTGTACGCCACCGTCTACTCGTTCTGGGGCGAGCGCTGGGAGCACCTCGTCGACCTCGTCGAGGACACCGAGCTCAACGCGATCGTGGTCGACGTCAAGGACGAGGCC
>CAYSTY010000055.1:0-11120 GCA_964433685.1 uncultured Actinomycetota bacterium
CGGCCAACCCGCTCGCGATGAAGCAGGCCGAGCTCGCCGACCTGCGCCAGCTCGCCCTCGTCGGGATGTCCTGCCAGGCATCGATCAACGGCGCGTTGTCAGCCAACGGGGTCAACAAGTACCGCAACAAGGTCGCGTTGACCATCGGGCTGATGTGTTCCAAGACCTTCACCTACGAGGGCCAGGAGCTGGTGCTCGCGGAGCACGGCATCGCGATGGCGGATGTCATCCGGGCCAACATCAAGGGCGTCTACCAGGTCTGGACGCGGGATGGTCGCTACCACGAGATCCCCCTCAAGGAGTTCCACCCGTACACCCGGCCCGGTTGCCAGCTGTGTCCCGACTTCTCCGCCCAGCACGCGGACATCTCCACCGGAGGCATCGGTTCGGAGGATCGCTGGACCCTCACGGTGGTCCGTACCGCACGGGGCGAGGAGTGGATGCGCGACGTGATCGACGCGGGGTGGGTCGAAGCACGTCCCGGCGAGGAGGACCCGGTCGCCATGAAGCTCCTGTCGCGGCTGTCGAAGATGTCCAGGAAGCGGTGGCCCGCCACGGGTGATGAGCAGGTCGCCAGGCCGGCGCTGCTGCCGATGGTGTCTTGACGGACCCGAACGAGCCGCCGCCGACCTGGTTCACCGTGGCGGTCGGCGCGCCACACCGTCGGGTCGAGACCGTCGTGGACGGCGCGACCGTCCGAGCGCACTGTTGGGACCCACCGGACGGGACCGAGCCACCCACGCTGGTGCTCCTCCACGGCGGTGCTGCCCACGCCGGCTGGTGGAACTTCCTCGCGCCCGCGTTCCTGCCCGGCTTCCGCGTACTGGCGGTCGAGCTGTCGGGGCACGGCGACAGCGACCACCGCCCACGCTACGACTTCCCGACCTGGACCCGTGAGGTGCTCACGCTCACCGAGCACGTCGCTGCGGGGGCGCCGGTGGTCGTCGTCGGCCACTCCATGGGGGGCGTGGTCGCCGCGCTGGCGGCGCAGGCACGCGAGGTCGTCGGCGTCGTGCTGGTCGACACGCCGCTGCACGAGCCGCCGCAGGAACGCATCGGCGATGCGGACGCGGTCTTCAGCCGCGTCCGGGCGCACCCGAGCCGGTCCGCGGCCCTCGACAGGTTCCGGCTGCTGCCCGACCAACCGGTGCTCCACCCCGCGCTCCTGCGTCACGCCGCCGAGCACGGCATCCGGTCGAGCGACGCGGGGTGGGTGTGGAAGTTCGACCCTCGGATCTTCTCCGACGGTGCCCACGGCCGACCGGAGGACCTCGGGGACGTGCTGGCTGCGGTCGACGTGCCCGTCGGTGCCATCGTCGGTGGCCGCTCCGGCGTCGTACCGGCCGAGGACCGTGAACGACTCCGCGCGCTCGCACGCCGTGACGGACCCGCGGCCGGCTACCGAGAGGTCGTCGAGGGTCACCACCACCTGATGTTCGACCAGCCCCTCGGCCTGGTCGAGGAGCTCGCCTCGATCCTGGCTCGGTGGCGGCAGCGCTACCCCCGCGTCAGCGTCGACGCAGGCTGAGCGACGCGCACGTGGTGCCGACGTCCGTCGCGTCCGCCGTCCTGGCGATCAGCGTGTCGAGTCGTCCCGCGACCTCGGGACCGAACGGCGCCGCGCGGTGATCGCGGACGTGGATCGAGATGAACTCGAAGCTGCTCGCGAGGCGTCCTGTCGTGACGTCCACGAGGTAGCGGACGCCGTGGAAGGTCCGCTCCGCCCGGCCGAGCAGCCGTTGGTGCACGGCGACGTCGTGGCCGCGGCCGACCTCGGCCACGTAACGCAGGTGGTGCTCGAGGTCCATCGCGCTCAGCAGCGGACGGGGGAGGGGGACGCCGGGCTGCATCGTCCCGGTGAGCCCGATCGCGTCGAGCATCGCAGCGGATGCCTCCACGTGGAGCCCCAGGTGGCCGGTCACCGTCAGGTGCTGGTGGACCGCGTCGACGTGAGCGTCGTCCACGGTGCGTTCGAGCACGCACGGCAGGGCACGAACCTGGTCGAACTCGGGGAGCGGTATCGCCACGACATCTCCGACGGTTGTTCTACCGAACGGTAAGAAGGTAGAGTCTCCGCGCACCGGTCGGGAGAGTCCGGTGCGCGGAGGTCGCGGTGACGACGCAGCTCGAGGGACGGATCCGGCGGCTCGAGGATCGTGGCGAGCTGTCCGACCTGGTGGCGCGGTACGGCCGTGCGGTCGACGACCGTGACCTCGCTGCGTTGCGGGAGCTGTACACCCGGGACGCGACCTTCGACGCGGTCAAGGGCCCGATCCGGGGTCGTGATGCGGTCGTCGACTACTACCTGGAACGGTTCGCGACCTACGGCCCGAGCTTCCACATCCCCCACAGCCAGACGGTCGAGTTCGTCGGCGACGACGAGGCGACCGGGATCGTGACGGCTCACGCGGAGCTCGCGATGGACGGCGGCGCGTTCTGGGTGGCGCTGCGCTACCACGACCGGTACGTCCGCGAGGACCGGGCGTGGCGGTTCCGCGAGCGACGGGTCGAGCAGCTCTACGCCATGCCGCTGCGGGAGCTGCTCGACGATCTCGGCGCCGACGATCGGCTCCGCTGGCCCGGTACGCAACCGAGCCGGGCGCACCTGCCCGACGGGCTCGAGACCTGGCGCGCGTGGCGCGCCCGCACGGAGGTGGACCTGTGAGTCGACTGCCCCTCATCGCCGGTCAGGACTGGCCCGACGAGCTGCGTGCGATCGTGGACGGTGCCGCCCTGTCGCCGGTGGAACAGGGCAACCTCCGCGTCTACGCCCACCGTCCCGAACTCGCCGCCGCGTACGCGAACTTCATGTCGGTCCTGCGCGCCCCCGGCCTGACCCCACCGCGGCTCCGCGAGCTGCTGCGGATCCGGGTCGCGTTCCACAACCAGTGTCGCAGCTGCATGGCGGTCCGCTACGACGATGCCGCACAGGACGGGGTCGACGAGGAGCTCGTCTGCCAGCTCGAGGCGCCCGAGGAGGCGCCGGACCTCACGGAGGCCGAGCGGGCCGCGCTGCGGTTCGCCGACCGGCTCGCGACCGATCACCTCGCCATCGACGACGCGCTGTTCGTGCGGTTGCAGGAGCACTACTCGGTGCCTGAGATCGTGGAGATAGGGCTCCAGGTGGCCGCGTACGTCGGGTTCGGGCGCCTGTCGTCGGCCTGGGACCTCGTCGACGAGCTCCCCGAACGGTTCCACGACCGCGAGGCACCCGTCACGCCCTGGGGCGAGGATGCGATCCGCGTCGGCGTGAGGCGCTGAGGTGGCGGACCTCCTCGAGCTCGACGCCGCGACCGTCCAGGAGCACTTCGCTCAGGCGGGCTGGACCGACGGGTTGCCGATCATCCCGCCGACCCCGGACCGGGTGCTCGAGATGATGTTGGCCGCGGGCGCGGCCGACCCGGACGAGGTGGTCGGCGCGGTCGCCGAGCGCGGGGTGACCCTCACCGTCGAGATGGCTGCGATCAACGCGGTCATGGCCGGCTGCGAACCGGCGGTGTTCCCCATCGTGCTGGCCGCCCTCGGCGCGGTGCTCGATCCGGCCCTCAACGCCCACACCGCGGTCACCTCGACCGGGGGTGCGGCGCTGTGCACGATCGTGAGCGGTCCGTTGGCGGTCGAGGTCGGGATGAACTCCCGGCACAACATCTTCGGTCCCGGCAACCGTGCCAACGCCACCATCGGCCGCGCGATGCGGCTGGTGGTCGCCAACGTGCTCGGGGCGAGGTCGGGCAAGCTCGACGCCTCGTCGATCGGCAACCCCGGTAAGTACACCCTCTGCTTCGCCGAGGAACCACCACCGGTTCCGTGGGAACCGCTGCGGGTCGCGCTCGGCTACGAGCCCGAGGACACGACCGTCACCGTGATGCCGACCGAGGGGCCCCGGCAGGTCGCCAACCACCTCAACCCCGACGCCGAGGGCATCCTGCGGACCTTCGCCGCCACCATGCGCGACCCTGCGACCTTCATCACCGGCAAGGGCGGGCAGTGCGTGGTGGTGCTGGGCGCCGAGCACCGCACCGCCATCGTCGAGCAGGGATGGACGCGGCGAGCGGTGCAGGAGTTCCTCACCGCGGAGAGCCGTGTGTCGCCCGAGGAGCTCGCCCGCGGCGGTGTGCTCCTCGAACAGGGCACCGGCAAGGACGTCACGCCGGGCCCCGACGGCAAGCTGCGTTCCATCGTCTCCCCCGACGACGTCCTCGTCGTCACCGCCGGTGGTGCGGGTGCCGGGTGGTCGGCCTACCTGCCGTCGTGGGCGCCACCCTCGCACGGCAAGGCGTGGGCCGTCACCCGGCGCGTGCGGCTCCCGGGCGAGGAGCTGCCGTTGTGCGGCCCGGATGGCTGCGAGGTCGACCTGTCCAACTTCGAACGACTGGGACCGTCGTGACCACGATCCGCGTCTACCGCCCGGACCTGCCCGAACCGGAGGTCCCACCGCTGCAGCTCGCCCCACGTGGTGCGATCCCCGAGGGCGCACGGCTCCTGATCGTCGACAACGCCAAGCCCCGTGCCCGTGACCTGATGACCCGGATGGTCGACCGCATCGCGCAGCGACTGCGTGTCGCCGAGGTCGAGGTCCACACCAAGGCATCGGCGGGGGCCCCCCTCGATGCCGACGTCACCCGGATGTTGGCCGTGCGTTCGCACCTGGTCATCTCCGGGCTCGGTGACTGAGGCGCGTGCACAGCGTGCAGTTTGCACGACGCCCTGCAGTTCGAGCGCCTCGGGATCCCGGCGACGCTCGTCCTCACCGAGCCCTTCGTCGGGCTGGCGGCCAACTTCGCCGTCAACCTCGGTGCGCCCGGCTACCCGTGCGTGACCGTGCCGCACCCGATCTCGACACGTGACGACGCCGCGCTCGATGCGTTGGCGACGCAGGTCGCCGACGACCTCGCAGCTCGCCTGGGTGGCGCCTGACGGTCCAGGCGTCGCCCGCTCGGATCGCACCCGGACCGCCCCCGTCAGGAGCAGGCACGTGCCGGAACCCGTGATCGTCCTGGGCAGCGGCGCCGCCGGGCTGTCGGCGGCGCTCGCCGCCGCCGCGGCGGGTGCCGACGTCACGTTGCTCGAAGCGACCACCACGGTCGGCGGGACCACCGCGCTGTCCGGCGGCGTCGCGTGGGTGCCGTGCAACCACCGGGCCGCCGACATCGGCGGCGAGGACGATCGCGACAGCGCGCTCACCTACCTGCGTGAGCTCGCCCTCGGCGACACCGACCCCGCGGCGCTCGAACGGTTCGTGGACGAGGGGCGCGGGGTCCTGGAGCGGATCGAGGAACGGTCGCCGCTCCGGTGGCGCGCCATCGCCTACCCCGACTACCACGCGGACCGTCCCGGTGGACGGGCCGCGGGTCGCGGTGTCGAACCCGATCCCGTCGAGCTGCCGTCGGACCTCGAACCGCTCGTGCGGGCTCCGGTGTCCTGGCGGGTGCGCGCGACCCAGGACGAGCTGATCCGGGGCACGTTCTCGCGAGCGATCGGGGAGCAGCGCGAGCGCGATGGGATCCAGACCATGGGCCGCGCGCTCGTGACCGGGTTGCTTCGGGGCGTGCTCGACGCCGGTGTCGAGCTGCGGACCTCCGTCCGCGTCCGCGGCCTGCGGACCCACGCGGACCGCGTCGTCGGCGTCGCCACGGACGACGGTCCGCTGAGCGGTCGCGTGGTGCTCGCGACCGGCGGGTTCGAGCGCGATCCGAACCTCGCAGCCGCGTTCCTGCGGGCCCCCGTCACGGGCTTGACCGGCGCTCCGGGCGCTCGTGGCGACGGGCTCCGCATGGCGATGTCCGTCGGCGCGGAGCTCGGCAACATGAGCGAGGCGTGGTGGGCGCCGACCGTCCGCCTCCCGGGTGAACGGATCGAGGGCGAGCCGCTCTCCCACCTGCTGCTCACCGAGCGGGGCCGACCCGGGTCCCTGATGGTCGACCAGCGGGGACGGCGGTTCTGCAACGAGGCGCAGAACTACAACGACGTCGGTCGCGCCCTGCACGCGTTCGACCCCGGCGGCTTCCGCTTCGAACGGGACCCGGCGTGGTTCGTGGCGGACGCGGAGTTCCGTGAGCGGTTCCCGATCGGCCCGGTGCTGCGGAACGAACCCGACCCGGCGGACTGGGTCCGGGCCGACAGCCCCGGTCAGCTCGCGGAGGAGATGGGGGTGCCCGTCGCGACGTTCGTCGCGACGATCGAGCGGTACAACGACCTGGCCGAACGAGGCGAGGACCTCGACTTCGGTCGCGGGAGCACCGCCTACGACCGGTTCGTGGGCGACGCCACGGCACCCCATCCCAACCTGCGACCGCTGCGAGGCGAGCTCCTCGCCGTCCCGGTCCGTGCCGGCACGCTCGGCACCAAGGGTGGGCCGCGGGCCGACCCCGACGGCCGCGTCCGCCACCTCGACGGCGGCACCATCCCGGGCCTGTACGCGGCCGGGAACGCCGCCGCGAGCCCGTTCGGGATGCTCTACGCCGGTGCCGGTGGGACCATCGGGCCGGCGCTGGTCACCGGTCACCTCGCCGGATCCTCGGCCGCGACCGACGGCCCGTGACACCGAAGCTCGCGCGCCTCAGCCTGCTGCTCGCCACCGCGTCGTGGGGGCTGACCTTCGTCGCCAACCACGAGCTGCTCGAGGTGCTGTCCCCGCCGGAGATCACCGTGCTCCGCTTCGGCATGGTGGCCGGATCCCTGGCGCTGTTGCTGGTGATCCGCCCCTCGCTGCGGCCACGCCTCACCGTCCGTGAACGCTGGCTGTTGGTCCTCGGTGGGGTGCTCGCCGTACCCGGCTCGCAGCTGGCGCTGACCCACGGCCAACGGTTCCTGTCCCCGGCGATGAGCGGTCTCGTCGTGGCGACCGGGCCGGCCTTCGCGGCCGTGCTGGCGGTGATCATCCTCCGCGAACGCTTGAAAGGGACCGCTTGGGGCGGTATCGCGCTGGCCTTCGGCGGCGCGGCGGTGGTGACCGTGTTCGCCAGCGGCACGGGCACCGATCTCACCGTCCGCGACCCGCGGGGTGCAGCGCTGGTGGCGTTCGCGCAGCTGTGCTGGGCCGGCTTCACGGTGTTGTCCAAACCGCTCGTCGGCCGCCACCCCCCCATCACCATCGTGAGCGTTGCCGTCATCGTCGGTGCGTTCTCGCTCCTACCGGCGGCGCCAGCCGCGATCAGCGCCGCCGGGCAGCTCGACGCCGGACGGTGGATGTGGCTCGTCCACCTCGCCGTGTTCGGCACGGTCGTGCCCTACCTGATCTGGTTCACCGCCCTCCGCCACCTCGAGGCGAACGAGACCGCGGTCTTCATGTTCCTCATCCCACTGTTCGCCCTGGCCTGGAGCGTGACGCTCCTCGGGGAACGTCCCGCCCTCGTCGGCCTCGCCGGCGGGCTGGCCATCATCGTCGGTGTCGCGCTCACGCAACTGTCGGGACGACGGCGTCCCGCGGCCGACGCGACGCTGCCTGCACCGGAGGTCCACACCCCGTGATCGTCCGCATCGGCGCCGCCCCTCGGCGCGAGGGCATGACCACCACCGAGCTCGTCGACCACTGGCGCACGGCGCACGCCGACGCGGCGGGTCGGATCCCAGGTCTGCGCAGCTACGTCCAGCTCCATCCCGTGCTGGTGGACGGCGTGCACGCCCTCGGCTACCCCGGGTTCGACGCAGCCAGCGAGCTCGACTTCGATTCGCTGGCCGACATGGACGCCGGCTTCGACTCCGAGACCTACCGGCGGGATGTCGTCGCCGACGAGCAGGTCCTGGTCGACAAGTCGAGGTTCACGCTCGTCCTCGCGGAACGGGAGATCCTCCGCGGTGACCGTGGCGATGGAGGTGGGGTCCGGTTGCTGACCTTCCTGCGCTGCCACCCCGCCGTCAGCGCCGACGAGCTGTGGGAGGCGCTCTCGGGACCGTACGCGGAGCGCGTCGCGGACGTCGCGACCGGTCACGAGGTGCTCCGGGCGATCGATCACGACCGGCCGGGCCGTGAACAGCAACCGTTCGACGCCGTCGACGAGCTCGTCTTCGCCGACGAGAGTGCGGCCCTCGAGTGGGTGCGATCCGAGGCGTCCACGCAGGCCGCCCTCGCCCTCGCCGGTCTCACCGCCGGCACGGTGCGGCTGCTCGCACGTGGGTACGTGGTGGTGGACGCGACCTCACCGCGCCGTTGACCGTGGAGATGGCCCGACCTACGCTCCTGACTTACTAGTCAGTAGACAGCTCCCGTGGTGGGAGCACGACCCGAGGTGTGACGTGTCCGCAGGCTCCATGCCCTCCACCCGCCACCTCGTGCTGGCGGACCTCATCCCGGCGACCCGGCTCCGTCAGGCGGCACTCGTCGCCGGCTACGTCGGCGCGATCGCGGTCGCGGCGCAGGTCGCCATCCCGCTGCCGTTCGGTCCGGTGCCGCTCACCCTCCAGACGTTCGTGGTGCTGTGCGGCGCGGCGGCACTCGGGCCGGTACGGGCGGTCTCCGGCGCGGGGCTCTACCTCGGGCTCGGTGTGGTCGGCGTTCCGTGGTTCGCGGTCTCGAGCGGCGCGACCGTCGGCTACCTCGTCGGCTTCGTCGTCGCCGCAGCGCTCGTCGGGCGCGGCGCCCGTGCCGGTGCGGACCGCTCGGTGGCCGGCGTCGTCGGGCTGATGGTCGTCGGCAACCTCGCCATCTGGGTGCTCGGGGCGACCGGACTCGCGCTCGTCACGGGCGTCGGTCCGGGTGCTGCAGTGACCATGGGCGTGGTGCCGTTCCTGATCGGCGACGCGACGAAGCTCGCCGTCGCGGCGGCGTTGCTGCCCGCCGCGTGGCGCCTCGTCGACGCCGCTGACGAGGTGTGAGCGACGCCCTCGGCGCGGCCCGGGCTCACGCGGGGGAGGCGGACTGGAGCGGACGCACCGCCATCGTCACCGGTGCCAGCGGAGGCATCGGTCGGGCCGTGGCGCAGGAGCTCGCGGGTCGCGGTGCCCAGCTCGCGCTGCTCGCTCGGGACGAGGACCGGCTCGCGGAGGTCGCGGCGAGCTGCCGCAGGTTGGCTCCCGACCACGCGGCACCGCCCTGGACCGCCACGGTCGACCTGGCTGACGCCGACGCGCTCACCGACGCCGCAGCGGCAGCCGTCGAGGCCTGCGGCGGCCGGGTCACCCTGTTGGCCAACGTGGCGGGCTCCTCGCTCCGGCACGCACGGCTCGAGGAACTCGACGATGCCGACTGGCAGGCGAACCTCGCGCTCAACCTCCTGGCGGCGGTCCGTCTGCAACGCGCGTGCTTCGAGCCGCTCCGTGAGGCGCGGGGGGCCGTGGTCAACGTCGGCTCGATCGTCGCCGGGTCGGCGGCGGTGCTCGGCGCGCCGTACGCCGCGGCCAAGGCCGCGCTGGCGTCGGTGACCCGGTCGACCGCGCTCGAGTGGGCGCGTCACGGCATCCGGGCAGTGACCATCGAACCCGGCTACGTGGCGACCGACTTCAACCGGCGCCTGGTCGAGGCAGGTCTCGAGGAGCGCATGCTCGCACGGGTGCCGACGCGGCGTCCGATCGACCCGGCGGCCGTCGCACGGCTCGTGGTCTTCGCCGGATCACCGGAGCAGGTCGACCTCACCGGGGCGACCCTGACGCTGGACGGTGGCGCGACCGCCCGTCTGTGAGCGGCGGAGCTCAGCTCTCGAGCTCGCTGCGGGGGACCGATCGGTCGCCCTGCCACACGTAGTCGCCCGCGAGCACGGCTTCGAGCGTCGCGTCGCCGTTCGGGACGTCCCAGTCCACGTCGCTCTCCACCACCTGCAGCAACGTGCCGTGACCGGAGCGGGGCCGGACGTAGGTCTGCTTCCAGTGGGGGTCGGAGTCCACGTCGGTGTCGACGGTCTCGTAGCCCGCCTCGGCCAGCTCCTCGATCGCGCGCGTCAGGTCCTCGACCATCACCGTCACGTGATGCATCCCCTCGCCGCGCTTGTCGAGGTAGCCGTGCAGGTAGCAGTCCTCCGTCGCCGGCTGGAGCAGCTCGAAGCGGATCCCGTTCGGCAGCCGGAGCTGCACCGTGCGGATACCGAGCACGGGGTCGTCGCCGCCGTTGACGAACTCACCCCCGAGCAGGTCGACGAACAACCGGCTCGCGTCCGCGATGGAACGCACCGCGATACCGACGTGATCCACGTGCTGTAAGCCCAGACGTCCGCTCACCATGGCTCCTCCGACGACGTGCGTGTTTACCGAACAGTAGGTAGGATAGTCCGGCGCGGCGCCCTCGGGAGGGCGCGCGGAGGAGCCAACGGTGGGCACCACCCCGCCCGTCATCGAGACGTACTTCAGGGCCGTCAACACCCGTGATTGGGACGCGATGGCGACGGCGCTGGCCGAGGACGTCGTGCTGCGTCCGGTCGGTGTCCCACCGGTGCGTGGTCGCGATGCCGCGCTCGCGTACTACCCGGACGTGCTGGCCAAGTTCGAGCAGGCCCACGACGAGGTCGTGCGCGTCGCCGTCGCGGGTGACGTGGTGACCGTCGAGATCGTGTTCACGGGCAGGACCCACGACGGCGCGCCCGTCAGCTTCGACGCCGTCGACGTCTTCGACCTCGACGCCGAGGGGCGGATCCACCGGCTCAGCCTGTGGTACGACACGCGCGGGGTCATCCGACAGATCAGGGCCGTCCCCAGCGACGCCTAGCCCCCGGGTCCGCCGACGGCGGATCTGGCCACGACAGGAGCAGCGATGCGAGAAGCGGTCATCGTCGACGCCATCCGTACCCCCATCGGCAAGGGCAAGCCCGGCGGCGCGCTGTCGGGCTGGCACCCCGCCGACCTCCTCGGTGAGGTGCTCGGCGACCTCGTGGAGCGGACCGGCGTGGACCCCGCCACGGTCGACGACGTGATCACCGGCTGCGTCTCGCAGGCCGGTGAGCAGGCCTTCAACGTCTCCCGGCACGCGGTGCTCGCCGCGGGGTTCCCCGAGACCGTCCCCGCCACCTCGGTCGACCGTCAGTGCGGGTCGTCACAGCAGGCGCTGCACTTCGCCGCGCAGGGGATCATGGCCGGCGCGTACGACGTCGCCATCGCCGCGGGCGTCGAGGTCATGTCCCGGGTGCCGATGTTCTCCTCCGCCATGGGCAAGGACCCGGCCGGCACCAAGGTCGCCGCGCGCTACGCCGACCGCG
>CAYSTY010000056.1:0-11066 GCA_964433685.1 uncultured Actinomycetota bacterium
CGCGAGCAGGAGGTCCAGGACCTCATCCGCGAGGGCGGCGAGCTGACCCAGACCATCGCCTCGCGCGAGCAGGAGATCGAACGGCTGCTGGGCAACTCGGTCACCGTGCTCGACGCGTACGCGGCCCGGGAACAGCAGCTGCGCGGGCTGATCGACTCGTTCGCCGAGGTCGCCACCACCCTGCGTGAACGCAACGACGAGCTCGACTCGGCGTTGGTCGCGATCGCCGACGGTCAGGAGGAGCTGCACCGACTCGTCGACGCCAACGACGACGAGATCCGTCTCGCGCTCGACGCGCTCGAGGGGCTGACCGGCGTGCTGCGCGCCCAGGCGGACGACTTCGAGCGGGTGCTGGCGAGCTCACCTCGGGGCCTGGTGGGCTACCACCTCATCTCGCGCACCGGGCAGTGGTTCAACATCCGCGCGATCGGGGTCTCGGTCGGCGGCCAGGTGGTGACCACCGAGCGCGGCGCGGCCAAGCCCCGCGCCGACGGCGGGTCCGACGGCGGTGGTCTGAGCACGGACGCGCTGGCCGAGCTGTTCGGCGGGGGGGTGCGCTGATGCTGGCACGCAACCAGACCGTGGTCGGCCTCGTGGTCATCCTCATCGTGGCGATCGGCACCGCCTTCGGCGTCGGCGCCACGGCGGGGATGTTCGTCAGCGGCGTGCCGATGCAGGCGGTCTTCAGCGACGCGGCGGGCCTGCGCGACGGGGATTTCGTCTACGTGGGCGGCCACCGGGCGGGGACGGTCACCGGGGTGCGGATCGACGGCGAGCACGTGCTGGTCGACTTCACCCTCACGGTCGAACAGATGCCCGCGGATTCCATGGCCGAGGTGCTGCTGCAGTCCGCGCTCGGCCGTCGCGGCATGGCGCTGACGCCGGGCACCGCGAGCAGCTACCTCGAGGAGGGCGCCGTCATCCCGCTCGAGCGCACCCGGACGCCCGTCGACCTGCCCGAGCTCGGCGACCGTTCGGCCGAACTGCTCGGCGAGCTCGACGTCCCGGCGTTGCGGGAGCTGACCACCGCCATCGGCGACGTCACCGAGGACAACCGCGAGGAGGTCGCGGCGCTGCTCGAGGGGGTCGAGGCGGTCACCTCGATCGTCTCGGACCGACGGGCGGAGATCGAGGCGGTCCTCGACCGCGCCACCGTCCTCGTGGACGCGGCCGCCTCCAAGGACGTGGAGCTCGTGCGGATCATCGACGACTTCGGCTCGGTCCTCGACCGGCTCGTGGACCGGCGGGCGGACATCACCCGCCTGCTGCAGGAGACCTCACGGACCACGACCCTGACCGCCGACCTCGTCGCGGAACGGCGCGAGCAGATCGACCGCGTCGTCGCCTCCTTCAGCGAGGACCTCGCGCTGGTCGACCGCCACCAGGTCGACCTGGCGCACACCCTGGCGTCGCTGTCGGCGGGCCTGGAGGGCTTCGCCTCCATCGGCTACTCCGGCGGGGAGTCCCAGTACGACAACCCGGACTGGGGCAACGTGTTCGCCACGAACCTCGGCAGCATCGGCATCGGCGCGCTGCTCGAGTGCGGTGGAGCGCTCGACCGGCTGTTCACCGAGCTGCTCGCCCCCGACCCCAGGTGCGAGCAGGGCAGCCGCGTCCCCACGCAGGGACCGGAACAGGGGCCGCCGACGACCGACGACGACCCGCTGAGCCTGCTGCCCGAGGTCGATCCCACGCCGCTGATCGAGGACCTGACCCGCCGGGTCACCGACGTCGACGCGCTGCGCAGCTTCCTCGACCTGCCCGGCGACCTGCTGACCACCGGGCTGCTCGGAGGTGAGGGCTGATGCGATCGCGTCCGGTCCTGCTGCTGCTGGTCATCAGCCTGCTGGCCTCCGCGTGCGGCTTCCTCGGCAGCGAGGGGGCCTACCTCGTGCGGGCCGAGCTGCCGCGGTCGTTCAACCTCTTCCCGGGCTCCCCCGTCAAGGTCCTCGGTGTCGACGTGGGCCAGATCACCGACATCGAGGTGCCCGACGGCGCCCGCAACGTCGAGGTGATCATGCGCATCGACGGCGCGGTCGACCTGCCCGCCGACACCTCCGCCATCGTGGTCCCCTCCTCCCTGCTCGGCGAACGCTACGTCCAGCTCGGCGCCTACACCGACGGGCCCCGGCTCGAGGACGGGGCGGTCATACCGATCGAGCGGACCGAGGTGCCCTACGAGTTCGACGAGGTCCTGACCGGGCTCGAGGACTTCGTGAGCGGGCTCGAAGGCCCGGAGGTGGCGCGGGTGGTCAGCAACCTCGCCGAGACCCTCGAAGGCCAGGGTGCACAGCTCGGACGCACGATCGACTCGGCCAGCGAGGCCATCGGCGTGCTGCGCAACAACGACCAGGAGCTGGTGGCGCTCGCCTCCCGCCTGGCCGACCTCAACCAGACCCTGTCCTCGCGGGACGCCGAGCTCGCCCGGCTGCTGCAGGACTTCGACACCGTGGCCGCGTCGCTGGTCGGTGACCGCACCGACATCGACCAGGCGCTGACCGGCCTGGTGCGCGTCACCGCCGAGCTCGACGGACTGCTCGATGTCAACCGCGCCCGCCTCGAGGAGGACATCGAGGTCCTGACCCGCGTCGGTCGCACCGTCGAACGCAACCTCGACAACGTCTCCACCGCGATCCTGTACTCGGCCGAGCTGTTCCGGCACGCCGAGCGGATCATCGACCGGGAGCGTGGCTTCCTGCCCCTCCAGGACCAGCTGTTCGCGCTGGGGGAACCGCTCACCGAGGGCATCATCTTCCGCATCCAGGGCATCTGCCTGCAGGCGGGGCTCGACGACGGGCTGTGCGAGCTCGAGCTGATCGCGGACCTGCTCGGCGGCGTCGTCTGCGTCGTCCCCCTGTTCCCCTGCCGCGAGGGCGAGGACCAGGTACCGCTCGAGGAAGCCCTGCTCAACCTCGTGACCGGCGCGCCCGAGCTCGGCGAGGCCGTGCTCGGCCAGCTCGCCGGCGGCGCGGGGGACGAGGCGCCGGAGCAGCCGGACGAGGCACCCGACGAGGTCACCCCCGCCTCGCCGCCACCGACCGACCCCCCACCACGGACCGAGCAGCGCCCGGGTCTGCTCGACGGTCTCGGCGACCTCATCGGCGGACTCGGCGGACTCGGCGGACGAGGAGGGTCGAGGTGATGATCCGTACCGTCCGACGACGGAGGCCGTTCGTCCTCGTGCTGGCGCTGACCGCGAGCCTGCTCGCGGCCTGCTCGCCAGCCGGCCGCGACGCCATGACGGTGACCGCCACGTTCGACGACGTCGGCGGGCTCGTCTCCGATGCGCACGTACGCGCCGGGGACGTGCCGGTGGGCCTGGTCGAGTCGATCGAGCTGACCGACGACATGCGCGCCGAGGTCACCATGAGCGTCCGGCGCGACCTCGGCCTGCCCGAACGCACCGAAGCCGTGCTCGGCCGCACCGCGCTGCTCGGCGAGATGTTCATCGACCTGCGTCCCCTCGAGGACGGCGGCGAGCTCGGTGACGGGGACGTCATCGAGGACGTCCGGGTGGTCACCGAGTTCGAGGAGCTGGTGGCCTCCGGCGACATCACCCTGTCCGCCGTCGCCACCGAACAGCTCGCCGCCGCCGTCGAGACCGGCGCGATCGCGTTCGGCGGCCGGGGCGGGCTCATCGGCCGGTTCATCGACGACGTCAACGCCTTCGTCGGGACCTACAACGAGGACAGCGACGACCTCCTCGCGCTCGTCGACAGCCTCGATGGTCTGACCGCCGCGCTCGCGCCCGACGCCGAGGTGAACGCCGAGAGCCTGGCCGTCCTCGAGCGTGCCTCGGAGGTCCTCGAGGAGGAGGACGACCGCCTGCTCGACGCGCTCGTCGACCTCGACGAACTGTCGACGGTCGGTGCCCGGATCCTGCGCGAGCACCGCGAGGAGATCGACGATTCGCTCCGGTCGCTGCGGGTCATCCTGGCCCAGCTGACCCGCGTCGACGGGGCGCTCAGCAACCTGCTGACCTGGTTGCCGCGCCACAACCTCCACGTCCCGAACGGCGTCGTGCTCGAACAGGGCTCGGGCCGCCACTTCGGGCAGGTCTGGCTCGACTTCGTGGTCTGCGGGATCAACGACGACCCGGACAACCCGGCCGAGTCGTGTGACCTGGACAACCCCTCCCCCGGCGAACCCATCGACCGGTCGCCACGCAGCGAGGAGTGCTACGACGACCTCGAGGTGTGCCGTCGCGAGACCGACGAAGCGAACGCACGATGAGCGGCGTCGTCGCGAGCCTCATCCGTCCCCCGCGAGCGACGACGGTCTCGGAGGTGTCCTCATGAGGGGTCTGAGCGGACGCGTCAGCACGAACGTGGTCGTGGTCGTCGTCATCAGCGTGCTGCTGGTCGCGGGTTCGCTGGTGACCTACGCCAGCGGCGTGGTGTTCGACGACAGCTACCGGCTCTCGGTCGCGCTGCCCGAGGCGGGCGGCATCCTGCCCGATCAGCAGGTGACCGTCATGGGCCGCGCCGTCGGGCAGGTCGAGGACGTCGAGGTCACCGAGGAGGGGGTGCTGCTCACCCTCAGCATCCAGGGCGACCAGCACGTCCCCTCGCCCGCCCGCGCCACGATCCTGCGCCGCTCCCCCATCGGCGAGCAGGCCATCGACCTCGCCCCGCCGGAGGTCGGGTGGGAGCCGGCCGAGCACGACAGCGTGGTGGAGACCACCGAGATCACCATCGCGCCGGAGGTCGCGGGCCTCCTCGACGAGACCGTGGAGCTGTTCGAGGCCATCGAGCCGAGCGACGTCACCACCGTCGTCGAGGAGCTGGCCATCGCCCTCGATGGTCGCGGTGATCGCCTGCGGCGGCTCGGACGGGACAGCCTGGACCTGCAGCGCACCCTGGTGGCGGGCATCCCGGAGTTCGAACGTCTCCTCGACGCCTCGGAGGCGACGTTGAACGTCCTGCGCGAACAGCGCGACACCCTGCGCTCGGCCATCGGCCACGGCGCCGACCTGACCGAGATCTTCGCCGAGCAGCGACCGAACCTCGACGGGCTGCTCGACTCGGGGACGCCGGCGCTCGATCAGCTCGACGCGTTCCTGCTCAACACCCGGGCCGACCTCGGCTGTCTGATGGGCGACCTGAGCGCGCTCAACGACATGCTGCTCGGCCCGTCGACCTACGACGGCGCCAACGGCCCGGGGCTGTACAGCTCGAAGCTGGACGAGCTCGAACGGGGTCTGGCCACCCACCACTTCTTCTTCCAGCAGGGCTTCAGCCTGGTGGCCCAGCCCGACGCCGACACGGGCCTGATGTGGCTGCGCGTCCTGCTGGCGGTCGATTCGCCCCAGACCGCCGAGTTCTACCCCGAGCTGCGGGCCACGCCGGAGACCACACCCGGCGCCGCCTGCGTCAGCGAGCAGTTCGGTCGCGGGGTCGACGCGGTCCGCCAACCCGGGGTCCAGGAGGCGCACGAGACCTCACCCGGCATCGACTACGCCCCGCTGGTCCCGGCCACGGGCGAGAAGGTCACCCCCGCGGGCGATGCGACGCAGCCGTCCGGTCGGGAGGTCACCGACGTGCCTCCCGACCGCCGTGGTGGCGCTGCTGGCGGGACCACGGCGAGCGGGGAGGCGGGGACGGTCGTCGACGACGACGTCACGGAGCTGGACACCCGGGCCGCGGAGGACGACCTGGCCACCACCGGACAGGACATCGCCGCCTACGTCACGTTGGGGGTCGTGCTCATCAGCGTGCCTCTGCTTGGCTGGGGGTTGTGGAAGCTGCGCGGTCGGAGGGGTGAGGGTTGAGGGACGACGACAGCCGCGGCGACGGGGTCACGACCGCGTCGGCGCCCGACGGGTCCGACCACGCCGACGCCGGGGCACCCGTGCCGGCAGCCGGCGAGCCGGCCCTGCCGCGACGGCGCGGTGGCCGGCTGCCGTGGATCGTCGCTGCCGTGTCCCTGGCCGTGGCCATCGCCGCGGTGGTCGTGGCGATCGTCACCGTCAGCGGCGCCGACGACCGGATCGGCCGCATCGACGAGGTCGAACAGGTGGCGGGCGAGTTCGCGTTGGCGTTGACCACCTGGGATGCCAGCGACGGCATGGCCGACACCCGCGAGGGTCTGCGGGAGGTCGGTACCCCGACCTTCGCCAGCGACGTCGACCAGCTCTTCGGCGGCACCGACGACCTGGCCACCCTCGAGGAGCTCGGGGCCCGCTCCGCCGGTGAGGTCCGCGACGTGCTCGTGCAGTCGATCGAGGATGACACCGCCGTCGCCCTCGCGGTCGTGATCCAGCGGGTCACCACCGACGTGACCGAGGGCGAGGAGGTGTCGCTGCGCTACGCCCGGCTCGAGCTCCGGCACGACGGCGGCCGCTGGCTCGTGGACCAGGTCGAGCTGGTCGTGGACGCCCTGCAGGAGGCCGCGCAGCGCACCGATGCCACCGAGCTACCCGGGTTCGGCGAGGGCGCCGAACCCGACGCCACCACCGAGGACGCACCGTGACCTACCGCCACGTCCTGGTCGGGACCGACGGCTCGGCGACCGCCGGCCGGGCGGTCGACGCCGCTGCCCGGACCGCCGCTGCACTCGGGGTCCCGCTGGTGGTGGTGACCGCCTGGCAGCGCGAGGACGCGGACCCGCCGGCGCTGTCAGAGGAGTCCCGCTACCCCGGCGGCAACAGCGCGGCCATGGGTGCCCAGTGGGCCATCGAGACCACCTCGGACGCGGCCGGCGTCGCCCGCCGGCTCGGTGTGGAGGAGGTCCGCCAGCTCCAGGTCGTCGGGGCACCGGTGGACGCCCTGCTCGAGTCGGCCGGCAGCTACCCCGACGCACTGCTCGTGGTGGGTACGGCCGGGCTCACCCAGCGCAGCGAACGGCTCATCGGCAACGTCCCGCACCAGTTGACCCACCACGCCCCGGTGGACCTGCTGCTGTGCACCGGACGTGACCGCCCCTGGGCCACGGTCGCGCTGGCCACCGACGGTTCGCGCACGGCCGCCCGCGCGGTCGACCGCGGCCGCGCGCTGGCCACCGCCGTCGGCGCGGAGGCGACCTTGCTGACCGTGGCCCGCGACGAGGGCCGCGGCCGCCACGTGCTCGCGGACGCCGTCGCGCGCGGTGAAGGTCCCGACGACCTGCCGCAACGCGTGGTCGCCGACAGCGACGCGGTGCGCGGGCTGTCGACCGTCGGCCGCGACTACGACCTGCTCGTGATCGGCAACAAGGGGATGAGCGGGCCGTCGCGTCTGCTCGGTTCGGTGTCGAACCGCATCACCCACGAGGTGCCGACCGACCTACTGCTCGTCAACACCACCCGCTGAGCGAAAGCTGGATCGTGACCGAGGTCGTCAACTACGTCAGCAACTTCGAACCGGTGGGTGCCGGCATCGGCTTCGGTGGTAACCACCTGCACGGCCCACCGAGCGACTACGACAAGCTCGATGACCCGGTCTACCCCGGCAACACCGTCATCGAGGACCCGGTCATCTCCGTGCGCGGGCTGACCAAGTCGTTCGGGAAGAAGACCGTCCTCGAGGACATCTCCATCGACTTCCCGCGGGGCAAGATCACCACCGTCATCGGACCGTCGGGTACCGGTAAGTCGGTCTTCCTGCGCAACCTGATCGGTCTGCTCACCCCCGATCGCGGCGAGGTGTGGGTCGGAGACGAGAACATCCCGACGCTCGGCCGCAAGCGACTGCTCGAGGTGCGCAAGAAGTTCGGCGTGCTGTTCCAGGACGGGGCGCTGTTCGGTTCGATGACGATCTACGACAACACCGCCTTCCCGCTGCGCGAGCACACCAGCAAGTCGGAGAAGGAGATCAGGTCGATCGTCATGGAGAAGCTCGAGCTGGTCGGGCTCGAGGGCGCGACCGGGCTGATGCCGGACGAGATCTCCGGTGGGATGCGTAAGCGGGCCGGTCTCGCCCGGGCGCTGGTCATGGAGCCGGAGATCCTGCTCTTCGACGAGCCGGACTCCGGCCTCGACCCGGTGCGCACGGCCTACCTCAACGACCTCGCCCGGGACATCGCCAGCGAGCAGGGCGCGACCATCATCATCGTCACCCACCACATCCCGTCCGCCCAGCAGGTGGCCGACTACGTCGGGATGCTCTTCCGCCGCAACCTCGTCGCCTTCGGCAAGGTCGACGACATGTTCAACTCCTGGTACGCGCCCTGTCAGCAGTTCCTCCACGGCATCACCGAGGGACCGATCGGCATGTCCGAGGAGCGTGACCGTCCCGAGATGCTGTGAGGTGTGCTGAGCCGCCCGGACGCACGACGGCCGGGCGGTGAGGCGCCGTCGCTACCATCGGCCGCCCGCCCGAGTCCCGGCGGTCCGAAGCGTCCCCGAGTCGCCCCCGCGAGGCGAGGAAGGCCCACCCGTGGCCGACGACATCGACAAGCTGATCGGCCAGTCGCGCCGAGCGACCGACAAGCTCTTCGAGCAGCGGATCCTGTTCTTCAACGGCCCGCTCGAGGACGACACCTCGGACCGGCTCGTCGCCCAGCTGCTCGCCCTCGATGCCGACAGCGACGACGACATCACCCTCTACATCAACTCCCCCGGCGGCATCATCACCGGGATGTTCGCGATCTACGACACCATCCAGCTGCTCAAGAGCGACGTGAACGTGCGCTGCATCGGTCTGGCCGCCTCGGCTGCCGCGTTCCTGCTGTGCACCGGGACGGGTGTGCGGTCGGCCACCGAGAACGCCCGGATCATGATCCACCAGCCCCTCGGCGGCGCACGCGGGACCGCCAAGGACATCGAGATCCAGGCCAAGAACATCGTCTGGATGCGTGAGCGCATCAACCAGATCATGGCGAACCGGACCGGCAAGCCGGTCGAGCAGGTGGCGCAGGACACCGACCGCGACTACTGGATGACCGCCGCCGAGGCCGTCGAGTACGGGCTCATCGACGAGGTCGTGGAGTCCAGCCGCGGCGTGACCGCCTGACCAGCCCCCCAGCTGACAGGGCCGCCGAGGGTCCGCCCGCGGCCGGTGGAGGGGAGGAGCGCGTGGCGGCGCATCAGGTCCGCCGGCCGTACCAGGGGGCGTCGGCCGAGCAGCGGGTGGCGACCCGCCGGCGACAGCTGCTCGACGCGGCGTTCGCCGCGCTCGCCACCGACGGCGCGTGGGAGCAGCTGTCGATCACGCAGCTGTGTCGCGACGCCGGCCTGAACAAGCGGTACTTCTACGAGAGCTTCGAGGCGCTCGACGAGGTGGCGGGCGCGGTCCTCGACGACCTCGTCACCCGGCTGCTCGACATCGGCGGCGGCGAGGCCGCCGCAGCGATCGCCGACGGGTTCGACACCCCCGCTCTCGCCCGCCGGGTGCTCGGGCGGGTGGTCACGTGGTTGGTCGAGGACCGCCGTCGGGCGACGGTGCTGTTCGCGACCGCCAGCGACCACCCCCAGGCGAGGCAGCACCGGCAGACGGCGATGCGCGCCCTCGCTGGTGGGCTGGCCGCCTTCGGCGTCGACTACCACGGCGCGATCGAGCCGCCTGCCGTCGTGCGCAGCGCCGCAGCGCTGCTGATCGGGGGCAGCGCCGAGGCGATCGTGCAGTGGCTGGCCGACGACGACGCCGTCGATCTGGACCACCTGGTCGACGACCTCGCGGCGCTGTGGGTCGCTGTCGGGGACGCGGCGGTCGAACGGGCCCGAGCTGCTCAGGAACGGGACGTTCGGTCCTGATACGCCCGTGCGTGCACGTTGTCGGCGGTGATGCGACGCTGCGCACCCACCACCCGCTTGATGCCTTCACCCAGCGACTCGGGCAGGAGTTGCTCGACGGCACCGACGGGGGCGAGCCACGACGGGACCGTGACCTGCCGCCGGGGACGGCCGCACGAGCCCACGATGACCTTCGCCACCGCGTCCGGGCTCGAGGTCGGCACGTAGCGGGTGTCGAGACCGGCGGTCAGCTCGGTGCGCACCGCGGCGGGGAAGACCGTCGTGAGCGTGACCCCGGTGCCGGCGAGCTCGGCCCGGACCGCGCGTGACATGCTCGCCACCGCGGACTTGCTGCCCGTGTACACCGCCGCGCCCGGCACGCTCATCCGGCCGGCCATCGACGAGACGTTGACGACGTGTCCGCGGCCACGTGCCACCATCTGGTCGAGCACGAGGCGCGTGCCGATCGTCGGTCCACCGAGGTTGATCGCGATCTCACGCAGCTGCCCGTCGAGCGACTGTTCGACGAACGGGCCGGTACGTAGGACGCCGGCGTTGTTGACCAGCACGTCGATGGGGCCGACCGCGCGGGCCGTGGCGACGAAGTCCGCGAACGAGACCGGATCGGTGACGTCGAGCGAGGTGGCGACCACCCGCGGGCCCAGCGTCGCGGCGACCTCGTCGGCGGCGGCGCGGTCGATGTCACCGATCACGACCCGTGCCCCGGCGTCGGCCAGACGCCGTGCGGTCGCGGCACCGATGCCGCGCCCGCCGCCGGTCACGCAGGCCACGGCCCCCTGGAGCACGATCCCCACCCTCACGCCCCGGCGTGACGCGGGGCACGCAGGCCGAAGTACCCGACGACCTCGAAGCCGTCGTCGCTGCGCAGCAGCGCCCGGCCGAGGAGCACGCCGGGGACGATCTCGACGAGTTCGTCCCGGGTGCGGGGCAGGACCAGCGGGTTGCCGTGCTCGGGCGCGTCGTACCGGATGGAGCAGACCGTGCCGTGTGGCGCCACCGGCGAGGGCTCCAGGCGGTGGTGGAACCGGAAGCCGAGCAGTTCCCCGCCGTCGCGGACGAACGGGTAGGTCGGCACCACGACCAGGGTGGGGATCCGCGACGAGGCGGTGAGCCGGTTGTGGCCCGTGCCCCGGTCGGTGTCGAAGCTCTTGCCCGTCCACCCGATGCCCCCGAGCATCTGGCCCAGTCGGACGGCGCGGTCGAGACCCCGCAGCCACCGCGAGCCGTCGAGGCCCATCACCACGCCCTCGCAGTCCCCGTGTGGTGGTTCGACCCCCTGCCCCTCGGCGAAGAGCCACGGCAGACGGTGGTGCGCCGCGGGACGGGTGAGCTCGGCGAACCAGTGCCAGGCACGAGCCGCCGCCGCGCGGGGATCGTCGGCGGCCACGGCGCGCAG
>CAYSTY010000057.1:0-10764 GCA_964433685.1 uncultured Actinomycetota bacterium
CGACGGTCGCCCCGACGTCCAGGGCGGCGCGGGCGTGGGCGAGGTTGCGCTGCGTCCCGCCGGGGATCTGCTTCGCGGCCAGCAAGGGGTCGAGCCCCGGTAGGCGCGGGACCGCCGCGACCTCGATGCGTGCACCGGTGCCGGACGCGCGCGTCAGCTCACGCAGGTGGTTCAGCAACCCGAACCCGGTGACGTCGGTGGCGCAGCGGGCGCCGAGGTCGAGGGCGAGCCGGGCGGCCGCGGCGTTCGGCCGGGTCATCTCGGTCACGGCGGCGGCGTAGAGGTCGGCGAGCGCGCCGCCCGGCGCGATCGCGTCCGGGTCGGACCGCTTGACGGCGGTGGTGGTCAGCCCCGTGCCGAGCGGCTTGGTGAGCACGAGCGCGTCCCCCGGTCGCCCGGCCGCGTTGGTCAGCATCCGCTCGGGATCGACCTCCCCGATGACGGCCTGACCGTAGAGCGGCTCGGGACCGTCGATGGTGTGCCCACCGGCGACGACCCACCCCCCGTCCGCGGCCGCGGCCTGTCCCCCCGCCAGCACGGTGGCCAGCAGGTCCAGCTCGAGCTGCTCGCGCGGCCAGGCCGCGAACGCCAACGCGAACAGCGGGGTGCCCCCCATGGCGTGGACGTCGCTGCCCGCGTTGACGGCGGCGATGCGCCCCCACGTGTCGGCGTCGTCGACGATCGGCGTGAACACGTCGATCGTCGCCACCAGCGCCCGCCCGTCGGGGCGCCGCCACACGATGGCGTCATCGCCGTGCTCGCGACCGACGAGCAGGTCGGTCACCGCCGGCGGCGCCACCCGGCCGAGCACGTCCGCGAGGTCGGCGGGGCCGAGCTTGCAGGCGCAGCCGGCGCCGTGGCTGTAGGCGGTCAGTCGAGGCAGGGGCGCGTCCGTCATGGGACGAGCCTAGGCCGACCCGCTACGGGGTGAAGACGTGGGTCCCGCCGTAGAGGACGACCGGGGTGCCGTTGGGGACGCGCTCGAACAGCCAGCGACCGTCGGCCATCGCGATGCGCACGCACCCGGAGCTCGCCGGTCCGGCCGGGACGTTGGGTGAGCCGTGGATGGCCCACGGTCCGTGGAAGTACATCGGGTCCCACATCGACCCGATGCCGTAACTCGACGGTTTCTCGCCCGCGATGCGCCGACCGATGGGGAAGGTCCCGACCGGCGTCTCGGCCCGCAGGACCTGCCCGTCCTGGCTCTCGAAGGTGCCGCCACGACCGGTGGAGGCCTTCATGGTGGTCACGCGCCGGTCCCCCTCGACCAGGTGCAGGACCTGCAGGTCCATGTCGACCTCGATGCGGGTCGACGGACCGCCGCGCAGCGTGGGCTGCTTCGGCGAGCCCTCCAGCGCGGCGAAGGTCTGCGGACCGAGCGCACCGTCGACGCCGAGGCCCTGCACGGCCTGGAACGCCATGATGGCCGACCGCGTCTGCTGGCCGAGCTCCCCGTCGGCGGCACCGACGAGGTAGCCGAGCTCGATCAGCCGCTCCTGGGCGTCGACGAGCGCCTGCTGGGCCGCCGCCGCTTCCTCCTCGGCCTGCCGTTGCGCCTCCTCCTCGGCGAGCCGGGCCTCCTCGGCCTCACGCTCCGCCTCCTCCTCCGCCAGCCGTTGCGCCTCCTCGGCCTCGCGCTGCGCTTCCGCCGCGGCTTCGGCCTCCGCCTCCTCCTCGGCGAGACGTGCCGCCTCCGCTGCGGCGTCGGCCTCCTCCTCGGCCAGACGTGCCGCCTCGGCCTCGGCCTCGGCGGTCGACCCGTCCGCCTCGGCGACCGCGGGCGGGTCGGCGACGGCACCGGCCGCGGTGGACGCCACCTCGTCGTCGTCCCCGCCGGCGGCGACCGCGACGCCGGTCGCGACGAGCGCCACGGTGGCGACGGCCGCCAGTGGCACGAGCCACCGTCGTCGCCGCGCGGCCGCCCCGCGCTCCACGTCGCCACCCAGCTGCTCGCCCACACCCGCTCCGAGGATCGTCCGTCGGCGCAGGTTGCCAGACCGGGCGGCCGGCGGCGAGGTGCCCGTGCGGATCAGGGCTGGCGCGGTCCCGGGATGAACGCGTTGGTGCGCCGGACGTACTCGTCGTAGCCCTCGCGCGTGCTGCCGCCCGAGGCCATCCCGCGGTCGGTCAGCGCGACGCCGGACACCTTCACGATGAAGAAGGTCATCAGTGCGGATCCGAGCGCGGCCCACCAGGCGCCGGTCGCCAACGCGATCAGGAACAGGCCCCACCAGACGGTCGCGTCACCGAAGTAGTTGGGGTGGCGGGTGTAGCGCCACAGCCCACGGTCCATCACCTTGCCGCGGTTGGCCGGGTCGGCGAGGAAGCGGGACAGCTGCAGGTCGCCACCGGCTTCGAAGACGAAGCCGACCAGCCACACCACGGCCCCGATGACGTCGAGCACACCGAGCGTCTCGGGTGTCGGACGGTGGAGCGCCGCGAGCAGCGGCAACGAGATGAACCAGGCGAGCCCCGCCTGGAGCCAGAACACGCGCACCAGCGAGGCGACGGGGAACGACTCGGGTGCGCGCGCCCGCATCGCGGCGTAGCGCTGGTCCTCACCCTCGCCCCAGTTGCGCCGCGTGATGTAGGCCGAGAGCCTGAGGCCCCACACCGCGACCAGCACCAGCACCAGCACCGTCCGCGGTCCGGCACCGTCGCCGAGCACCGCGTAGGTCACCGCCAGCACCACGAACGCGAGACCCCAGACGCGGTCGACCAGCGAGACGTCGTGACGCAGCAGGCTCACCACCCACGCGCCGGTCATCAGCACCAGCACGGCCAGCAGGCCCGCCGCCCACACCTGCCAGATCGCCACGCGTTGCCTCCTCGTCAGGGGCGGTTCGCGTCTCCCGCGGTGTCGGATGGTCGAGCGTAGGCTGACCGACGTGCGCACCCACGGCCTCGACGACGTGACCCGCGCGGTGGTCGACTGCCGCGCGTGTCCCCGCCTGGTCGCGTGGCGCGAGCAGGTCGCGCGGGACAAGCGTGCGGCGTACGCCGATCAGGAGTACTGGGGCCGGCCCGTCCCCGGTTTCGGGGACCCGTCCGCCCGCATCGTGGTCGTCGGGTTGGCGCCGGCCGCCCACGGCGCGAACCGCACGGGCCGGATGTTCACCGGTGACCGCTCGGGCGACTGGCTGTTCGCGTCGCTGTACCGGACCGGGTTCGCCAACCAGCCGCACTCGGTCGCCGCCGACGACGGTCTCGAGCTCGACGGGATCTGGGTGACCGCTCCGGTCAAGTGCGCGCCGCCGCAGAACCGTCCGACGACCGCCGAACGCGACACCTGCGCCCCCTACCTGACCACCGAGCTCGAGCTGCTCGACTGGCAGGTCGTGGTCGCCCTCGGCGGGTTCGGGTTCACCGCCGCGTTGAGGTTCACCGGCTGGGAGGGGAGCAAGCCCCGGTTCGGGCACGGGGTCGAGGTCGCGGTGCCGGGCGGGCGCACCCTCCTCGGCAGCTACCACGTCAGCCAGCAGAACACCTTCACCGGCCGGCTGACCGAACCCATGCTCGACGGCGTCTTCCTGCGTGCCCGGGAGCTCGTGGCCGAGCGCTGACCCCGACCGCAGGACCGGTCAGCGGCTCGGCGGGCGGGACGAGGCCCGCCGTCGCGGCGCATCCGGGTGACGCAGCTGCGCGAGCTCGCGCAGCTCCTCGGTGGCGACCGGCGGGCAGACCTCGTTCGGCAGCCGTGCTTCGACCTTGCGCACCCGCGGTGAGCCGTAGCGGTCGCGCATCCGTACACGCAGGCGCGCCAGCGCGCGCCGTCCCCGCGGCCACTGCGACAGCATCAACGCGACCCCGCCGGCGATCGCCAGCAGCCCCGGGCCCGGGAGCACGAGCATGGCGATGCCGGCGACCACGAGCAGCAGCCCGAGACCCACCTTCAGCACGCGTGCCACCATCAGGGACCTCCACCGTCGCCGGGATGGTGCCCGGTGCGCGCCGCGGGTGCCCACTGGCCGAACGGCGTCAGCGCGACCGCCGGACGGGCAGGCGGGGAACAGCGCGGCGGTCTCGCGCGTTCCAAGTAGTTGACACGTCAGGTTGATGCCCTTCGTCACCAGGAGCCCGCCGTGACCACGACCCGTCAGGACGTCCCCGAGGACGTCGAGGTGGTGGTGATCGGTGGTGGTCAGGCCGGGCTGTCCGCGGCGAGGTTCCTCGCTGCCCGCTCCCCCACCGTCAGCTTCGTCGTGCTGGACGCGAACGATGGCCCGGGTGGTGCCTGGCGACACCGGTGGCCGTCGCTGCGGATGGGCGAGGTCCACGGGCTGCACCCCCTGCCCGACGGCCCCGAGATCACGGGGGACGAGGACGCGCCCGCCCGCGACGTCGTGGCCGCCTCGTTCGCCGACTACGAACGCGACCACGACCTACCGGTCCGCCGGCCCGTGGAGGTCGAGTCCGTGCACGAGGCCGGCGACGGACGGCTGCTCGTCGCGACCGACGCCGGCACGTGGCGCACCCGCGGCCTGCTGAACGCGACCGGCACATGGACGCGCCCGTTCTGGCCGGTCTACCCGGGGGCCGCTTCGTTCCGGGGACGCCAGCTGCACAGCGCCGACTACGAGGGCCCGGACGGGTTCGCAGGCGATCACGTCGTGGTCGTCGGCGGCGGCCACTCGGCGATCGCGCACCTCGCCGACCTCGCTGGCGTCGCCACCACGACGTGGGTGACCCGCCGCCCACCGCGCTGGCGGACCACGGAGTTCGACGCCGACGCCGGCCGCGACGCCGTGGCGCGTGTCGCCGACGCGGTGGCCGCCGGCCGCCGACCGGACAGCGTCGTCAGCGTCACCGGCCTGCCGGAGACACCGGCGCTGGTGCGCGCCCGCGACGCCGGCGTCCTCGACCGTCTGCCGATGTTCGACCGCATCACGCCGTCGGGCGTCGCGTGGGACGACGGCCGGACGCTGGACGCCGACGTGCTGCTGTGGGCGACCGGGTTCCGTCACGCGCTCGGCCACCTCGCGCCGCTCGGGCTGCGGGACCCGAAGGGCGGCATCCGGATGGCAGGCACCCAGGTCGCCGACGACCCGCGGCTCCACCTGCTCGGCTACGGCCCCTCCGCGAGCACGATCGGCGCCAACCGGGCCGCGCGGACCGCGGTGCGCGACCTGCGTCGCACGTTGGACCTCGCCGCCTGACGACCGCGGGACCTAACGGCCCAGCGCGAGCCGCAGGGCCTCGTCCAGGTCGGGGTGCCGGAACTCGAACCCCGCCTCCTCGAGCACCCGTGGGACCGCCCGCTGGCTGACGGTCGCCAGGGTGACGCCCATCTCGCCGTAGAGCGCCCGGATGGCCAGCGTCGGGATGGGGATGAGCGTCGGCCGTCGCAGCACGCGGCCGAGCGCGGCGGTGAGCTCGGCGTTGGTGACCGGACGTGGGGCGGTCAGGTTCACCGGGCCTCGCAGGTCGCCGTCGATCAGGAAGCGCAGGGCCCGGACCTCGTCCTCGAGCGCGATCCAGGCCACGTACTGGCGGCCGTGCCCCACCCGCCCCCCGACGCCGAGCCGGAACGGCAGCTCGACCTTCTCGATCAGCGGCCCGTCCGAGGCCATGACGACGCCGGTCCGCGGGTGGACGACCCGGATGCCGGCGGCGGCCGCCGGGGCGGCTGCGTCCTCCCAGGCCGTGGTCACCTCGGCCAGGAAGTCGTCGCCGGGGCCCGACGCCTCGGTCAGGACCTCGTCGCCGCGGTCGCCGTAGAAGCCCACCGCCGAGCCGGACACCAGCACCGCGGGCGGGTCGTCGAGCGACGCGAGCGCGTCCGCCAGCGTGCGCGTCCCGATCGCGCGCGACTCGGCGATGGCGCGCTTGACCTCGGGGCTCCAGCGGCGGGCGCCGATCGGTTCACCGGCGAGGTGGACCACCGCGTCGACGCCTTCGAGGGCCGCGGTGTCGATGCGCCCGCCCGTCGGGTCCCACACCACGTCGTCGGGCCCGGCGTCGACGGCCGAGCGCGTGACGCGGGACACGCGGTGGCCGTCGGCGGTGAGCGAGGCGACGAGCGCCTCCCCGATCAGCCCCGTCGAGCCGGTGATCGCCACCCGCATCGCAGCCACGACACCCTCCCGGTCAGGCGCGCGCGAGCGTCGCGTCCGCCAGGACCGTACCCACCTCCGGGGCGAGCGACAGCAGGAGATCCGGCTCGGTGACCTCCAGCTCGGCCAGCTGCCACACCCCGTCGTCGTCGCGCAGCAGGTCGACGCGGGCGTACAGGAAGTCGTGCCCGGACGCCTCCACCACCCAGGCGGCCAGCGCCGCCGGCTCGGCTGCCTCGCCACCGAGCTCGAGCCGCTCGTACCGGCCACCGAACTGGGTCTGGATGCGGAACTCGCCCGCTGCCGGGGTCTTGCGGACGGCGTGGGTGACCGCGCCGTCGATCAGCACGACCGACACCTCGCCGTCGCGTTCCACCGCATCGAGGTACGGCTGGACCATGACGTCCCCGGCGTCGAGCAGCGCATCGAGGTGGCGCTGACCCGCGGCCAGGTCGTCGTCGACCCGGTGCAGCCCCTCCGAGCCGCCGGCGACGGCAGGCTTCACGACAGCCCGTCGCCACCGACGTGACCCGAGCAGCTCCCCGAGGTCCACCCGGTCACCGCGCGCCAGCCAGGCGGTCGGGACCACCGGCGCACCACGCTCCTCGAGCTCGATGAGGTAGGACTTGTGGGTGTTCCACCGCAGCACGTCGGCCGGGTTCCACAGCGCCGTCCGGTCCCCGGCCGCAGCGGCCCACGCCACGAAGTCGTCGCGGCGGCTGGTGTAGTCCCAGGTGGTGCGCACGACCGCCAGGTCGAAGCCGGACCAGTCCACCGCGCCGTCGTCCCACCGCGGGCGGTGCACGCGTGCGCCACGATCGGCCAGCGCGGTGGCGAGCGGGCCGTCGGTGCGGATGGCCTGCTCGGCCAGTGCCGGTGGGAGCTCGGCGGTCACCAGTGCCACGTCCATCGGGTCGCTTCCGTCGGGGTGACGGAGCGTAGGAGCGTCGCGGGGTGGCCCCACGGCGTGCGTGCTGACTAGCGTCCGCCCGTCGCCACCCCGCGTGTCCCGTCCACGCCCCGTCACCGAGGTCCCGTGCGCCCCGTCGAGCTCGTGCTGGTCGCGACGGTGCTCCTCGGTGTCCTCCGCCCCCTGACGGGCCTGGCGCGCAGCGCCACCGCGAACCTGGTGACCGCGGGCGCCACGACCCTGGTCGGCATCGTCCACGTGGTCGTGGAACGCCCGCGGTGGCAGCTCACCCCCCTGTACGTGGCCGCGGTCGTCGTGGCGCTCGTGGCGGTGCTCGACGTCACCCGGCCGCCCGAACCCCGCCGCGGCTGGCGCGGGCTGGTGGTCGTCGCCCTCTGTGCGGTGGCCGGTGCCGCCGTCGGGTGGGCGCTGCCCGTACCGACCCTGCCCGGCCCGACGGGCGCGCTCCCGGTCGGCACGACCACCGTCGAACTCGTCGATGCCGCACGCCTGGCGCGCTACGGCCCGGAGCCGACGCAGCCGCGGCGCCTCCCGCTGCAGGTGTGGTACCCCGCCGACCCGGACGACCCGGTCCGACCCGCACCCTGGATCGCCAGCGGCACCGGGTTCGGTCGCCAGGCCGCCGGCTGGCTCGGGTTCCCCCCGTTCCTGCTCGACCACGTCGGCCTGGTGCGGTCGTACGCCACCGTGGACGCCGAACCGACCCCGGAGCCCGGACCGCTCCCCCTCGTGCTGTACGCCCACGGGTGGGGCGGCTTCCGGGGCATCCAGTCCGACCTCGCCGAGTCGCTCGCCAGCGAGGGGTACGTGGTCGCAGCCGTCGACCACACCTACGGCGCGGTCGCCACGAGCTTCCCCGACGGCGAGGTGGTCGCGATCGATCCGCAGGCGCTGCCGGAGGGTGCGTCCGCGCAGGTCTACGACACCGCGTCCGAACGGCTCGTGGAGACCTTCGCCGCCGACCTCGCGTTCGTCCTCGACGAGCTCGCGGCCGGGGCCGTGCCGCAGCTGACCGGACGTCTCGACCTCGACCAGGTCGGGGTCGTCGGTCACTCGACCGGCGGCGGCGCGGCGGTGCGCCTGTGTGCCGACGACCGCCGCTGTGGCGCGCTCGTCGGCTTCGATCCGTGGGTCGAGCCGGTCCCCGACGCCATCCTCGGGGACGGGCTGGCCGTCCCCGCGCTGTCCCTGCGCAGCGAGGAGTGGGTCGGCAACGACAACGACGCGCGTCTGCGTCGGCTGCGCGCATCCTCGACCGCCCCGGCCGGTCTCGTCGGCGTGGCCGGGACGACCCACCGCGACGTCACGCTGCTGCCGTTCCTGTCCCCGCTCACCTCCCGGCTGGGACTGGCCGGGGACACCCCCGGTGCGCGCACGCACGAGCTGACCACGGCGTGGACGCTCCGCTGGCTCGACCACCACCTGCGCGGCACCGGCACCGACCCGCTCGAGGACCCGCCGCCGTACGACGAGGCGACCGTCGACGGCTGACCGTCGCTCGGCAGGTCGGTCAGCCGGCGGGGAGCTCGTCGGCGCGCCGATCGGGCAGGAACGGCAGGTCGCGTCGGACCTGCGCCACCACCTCGGTGTCGAGGTCGGCGGTCAGCAACGTCGCCGCGTCGCCGGCCCGCACCAGCTCCTGGCCGAGCGGGTCGACCACGACGCTGCGTCCCGCCTGCGCCAGGCCGTTGCCGTCCTCACCGACCCGGTTGACGCCCACGACGTAGGCCTGGTTCTCGATCGCCCGGGCGACCAGCAACGACGACCAGTGCGTGGCCCGCGGTGCCGGCCAGCTGGCCACGACGAGGTAGGCGTCGGTGTCGTCGGCGGTGGCGCGGTACTGCTCGGGGAAACGCAGGTCGTAACAGATCGTCGGTGTGACCCGGACGCCATCGACGTCGACGGTGACGTGGTCGTCACCGGCGCGGTAGTGGTCGTGCTCCCCGGCCATCCCGAACGGGTGCCGCTTGGCGTACCGGTGCACGGTGCCGTCGGGGGCGAGCATGCACAGCACGTTGCCGGGACGTTCGTCGCCCGGACGACGCTCGGGGACCGACCCGGCGAGCCACACCTCGTGCTCGGTGGCTCGGGCCCGCATCCAGTCCACCGTCGGCCCGTCCTCGGGCTCGGCGATGACGTCGACCGCCATGGAGAACCCGACGGCGAACAGCTCGGGGAGCACGACGAGGCGCGCGCCGGTCCGGGCAGCCACCGCGACGGTGGGGGTGAGTGCGGCCAGCGTCGCGTCGCGGTCCTGCCAGGACGGCTCGTGCTGCACGGCGGCGACGCGGAGGACGGTCACGACGGCACCACCGGGTCGGTCCGGCCCTTGCGCAGCCGCTTGGCGTCCACCGGTTCGAGGTGGGACAGCCCGTTCCACAGCAGGTTGACCACGTGGGCGGCGACGACCTCACGGGCGGGCTTGCGCACGTCGAGCCACCACTCCCCGACCAGCGCCACCGCGCCGACCATCATGCGTGCGTACATCGGCGCGGTCTGCGCGTCGAAGCCGCGGTCACCGAACTCGTCGACGAGCAGCCGTTCGCAGCGCGCGGCGACGTCGGCGATGACGGTCGCGAACGACCCCTCGGTGAGCGGTGTCGGTGCGTCGCGGACCAGGACCCGGAAGCCCTCCTCGTGGTCCTCGATGTAGGTCAGGAAGGCGTCCGCGGCACCGATGGCGACCAGGCGCGGCGTCACCGCGTCGAAGCAGGCCTTGATCGCGTCGGTGAGCTGGCGGACCTCGCGGTCCACGATGACCGCGTAGAGCCCCTCCTTGCCCCCGAAGTGCTGGTAGACGACGGGCTTGCTGACGCCCGCTCGCTCGGCGATCTCTTCGACCGAGGCCGCCTCGTAGCCACGTTCGGCGAAGACCGACCGTCCGACGCCGACGAGCTGCTCACGGCGTTCCTGGGCCGACATGCGCACCCGCTTGCTCACCTCGTGCCTCTCCCCTGGTGGAACCTCGCTGCGGAACGTCGCTGCCCCGACCCTACGGGAGGTCGGGGCAGGACGCTGGCAGGTCGTGCCGGACGTCAGGTGCGGCTCGGTCGCGGGGTGCGACGGCGTTCCATCTGCGTCGGCGTCGGCAGCTTGACGTCACGCACGAGGCCGAGCGTCCGCAGGCTGCGGATCACGATCCAGGAGGCGTCGAACTCCCACCAGCGCAGCCCGTGGCGCGCGGACGCCGGGAAGGCGTGGTGGGCGTTGTGCCACCCCTCACCGAAGGCGAGCAGCGCCATGACCGGGTTGTTGCGGCTCTCGTCGTGGGCGTTGAAGGGCTTGGTCCCGAAGACGTGGCAGATGGAGTTGATGGACCAGGTCACGTGGTGCAGGAGCAGCACCCGCACGAGGCCACCCCACAGCAGTCCGGTCAGCGCACCGGTCCAGGACATCGTGATGAGGCCACCGAGGATCGCCGGGAGCGCGAAGGTCGCGACGATCAGCCACGGGAACAGGCGGTGGACGCGAGCGATGGCACGGTCCTTGAGCAGGTCCGGGGCCCAGACCTCCGCGACGGTGCTGTCGGGCGCGAACAGCCACCCCACGTGGGCGTACCACAGGCCCCGCAGCATGCCGCCGAGACCGTCACCGGCGTCGACGTGCGGGGAGTGCGGGTCGCCGGGCACATCGGTGTAGGCGTGGTGACGACGGTGGGTGGCGACCCAGTCGATCGCAGCACCCTGGATGGCCATCGAGCCGAGCACGGCGAACAGGACGCGGACCGGCGTGGCCGCCTTGAAGCTCTGGTGGGTCAGCATGCGGTGGTAGCCGACCGTG
>CAYSTY010000058.1:0-4707 GCA_964433685.1 uncultured Actinomycetota bacterium
GGACATCACCGAGCGGGCCATGCGCGGCGAGCTCGATTTCACCGCATCGCTGACCGAACGGGTCGCGATGCTCGCGGGCACGCCGGTCGAGGTGCTCGACCGGGTCGGTGACGCGGTCCGCCTCACCCCGGGTGCGCGGACCTTCGTGCGCACCCTCAAGCGGCTCGGCTACACGGTCGCGATCGTGTCGGGCGGGTTCTCCGCGGTCGTCGACCGGCTGGCCGCGGACCTCAAGCTCGACCACGCGGTGGCCAACACCCTCGAGGTCGTCGAGGGGCGGCTCACCGGACGGCTCGTCGGCGAGGTCGTCGACCGTGCCGGCAAGGCGGCGGTGCTGCGGCGCATCGCCGAGGCCGAGGGGATCCCGCTCGAGCAGACCGTCGCGATCGGTGACGGCGCGAACGACCTCGACATGCTCGCCGTCGCCGGGCTCGGGATCGCGTTCAACGCCAAGCCGGTGGTGCGCGAGGCGGCGGACACGGCGGTGTCGGTGCCCTACCTCGACGCCATCCTGTTCCTGCTCGGGATCCGCCGCGAGGAGGTCGAGGCGGCCGACGCGCAGGATCCCGACCTCGTGCGGGACGGCCTCATCCCGATCCCCGGCACGCCACCGCTCTGAGCGCCGCCGGGCCGATCACCCGGTCGCGACCAGCCGCTCGACGACGTCCACACGCCGGACGATGCGCAGCCCGGCACGCTCGTACAGCCGGACCGCGGCGCCGATGGTCACGTCGTCCACGTCGAGCGCGGCACCGGTGAGCCCGCGGACCCGGAAGGTGCGCAACGCATCGAGCAGGAGCGCCATCCCGAGCCCGCGGCCGCGCCAGGACGGCACGACGCCGAGGTCGCGGATCCACCCGTCCTCCGGGGCGCCCTCCACCCCCGCGCGACCGACGGCGAGCCCCACCACCTCACCGTCCGCACCGGTGGCGAGCGTCGTCAGCGACGGGTCGAAGGCCGGATCGCGCAGCACGCGGTCCTCGACCCACTCCTCCAGGGTGAGGGGCAGGTGGGTCGGCACGTCCGCGAACGCCCGCTGGTGCGCGTCCCAGGTGCGGACCTCGTCCCGACCCGGTCGGAAGCGCCGGGTGGTGATCCCCGCCGGCCAGCGCGGCACCGCGACGGGGGCGGACAGGTCCAGACGCATCGTCAGCAGGTGGCGGACCGGGACGAAGCCGCGGGCGGTGAACCAGTCCCGGGCGCGGTCGTCCCCGTCGACGACCGTCGTCCGGACCACGGCGGCGGAGGCGTGTCCGCGACGGGCCGCGTCCCGTGCGCGGTCGTCGGCCCGCCCGAGCAGCAGGGACGCGATCCCTCGACCGGTCGCGGACGGGTGGACCTGCCCCTCCACGTGCACGACCGTGGCCTCGTCGAGCAGGTCGAGCTCGGTGGTGTACTCGCCGATACCCAGCAGTGACGGCTGCGCACCGGGCTCCTCGACGAGCAGCACGTCCTCGAGCCCGTCCAGCATCAACCACCGCACCCGGACGTCCTCGGCCCGGGTCGCGACCGGCCGGCCGCGGCTGCGTTCCGCCGCGGCGTGCAGCGACGCCACCTCCTCGATGTCGTCCCAGGTGGGCCGGCGCAGCCGCAGCGGCCCCGGGGGGGACCGGAGCTCGTCGGGACGCGGATCGTGTCGCAGGGACCTGCTCGCGGGGCCGAGGGCTGCCGACGCTACCCTCGCGCGCCTCCCCGACGATCGAGCAGCGACCGTGGCCCGCGTGACCGTCTTCCACCTCACCCCCGTCCGCAACCTCCCCCTCATCGAGGAGGACGGTCTGCGGACGCGCGCGGACCTGTCCGGTCGGCTCGGTCCGGTCGACGAGTTCGACCAGGCCGCGCCCGGGACCTACGCCAACGGCCGCCGGGTCTCCGGGTGGCTGACACGCGAGCACGCCGAGGCCGCTGCGGGCGAGCACGGTCCCGGCCTCGTCAGCTACACCGTCGACCCGCGCAAGACCCTCGCCGCGCCCGCGTCCCTCCGGGCCGCCGGAGACCACGGTGCCTACTGGTCCACGGCCGAACCGCTCGCCGCCTGGCAGGACCGTGGGGAGCTGCCCGACGACCTCGAGGTGCACACCAACGTCCCGGTGCGGGCCAAGTACCTCCAGCTGCACGCCCCCCTCGTCAGCGAGGACGACCTCGGCGACTACGCCCCCCTCGTCGCCGCGGTCGCCGACGAGGACCGCCTGAGCGCCAAGGCGCTCATGCACCTCGCCGTCATCGCCTCCGACGGTGACTTCGAGTCGCCCGACTTCGTGGCCGCCTGCGCGTTGGCGTGGCGGGACGAACCCGACCCCGACGGCCTCGTCCGCGAGCTGATCGAGACCGACCCCGACAAGGTCGCCTCCGCGGCCTTGGCCGAGCACGGCGCCACCGCCCCCGAGGTCACCGGCCGGCTGCGGCACGTCCTCGACGAGACCCGCGAGTGGGCCGACACCCAGGGGATCGACCACGGCCGCGGGCTGTTCGCACGCACCGCCGCCGTGCTCGACGAGCTCGAGCAGTAGCCGTGTCCCGCGCGGCGGGGCCGCCGGGGACGACGGGGACGACGGTCAGAGGCTGACGATGTTCAGCTGCGTGACCCGGTCCCCGTCGAACTCGAACCGGACCCGCTGACCGAGCCGCAGCTCCTGCAGACCGGAGGCGGCGACCGCCTCACGGTCGACCTCGTGCTCGACGAGCGCGTCGGTCAGCAGCGTCGCCGTCCGGGTGGCGATGTCGAAGGTGCGGATGGTCCCCTGCGGCACGACGGTCTCCTGAGCAGCGGTAGCGGGAGCGCGACCCGGCCGGAGGGTAGCGCCGGCCCCGCGGCGACCTGCTCACCGGTCGGGGCGTACACCCGGCCGGACCGTCCCGGTGCCGACCTGGAAACCGGCGACGACCTCCGCGGTGCGGGGTCCCAACCGGTCACGGTGGACACCCTGCAACCCCGCGAGGTCGGCCGCCACGTCGACGTCCGGCGCGAACCCCGGCAGCTGCACCCGGACCGAGGTGCACCCGGCCGCGCGCGCCAACTCGAGGTGGCGGTCCGCCGACCCCGGCCCGTACGCGGTCGGGCAGACCGACGGGGGCCGCCGCAGCAGGCCACCGGTCCCGCCGTCATCGGTCGGTGCCACCACGACCTGCGCCACGGGCAGCACGATCCGTTCCACGTCGGCGGGCGTCAGGCACGGCAGGTCCGCCGCCACCACCAGCAGGGCTCCGACCGGGCCGAGACGTCGTGTCGCCGCGGCCAACGCAGCGTCCAGTCCCCGGGACGACGGCGGGTCGGCGACCGTCTCCACCCCGAGCGCCTCCGCCGCGGACGCCGCATCCGCATCCGCCGCCGCGACCACGATGCGGTCCACCGGCGCCGCGCGCAGCGCCGCGACCACGTCCGCCAGCATCGCCGCCGCCAGCGCCGCCCGCTCCTCGACCGACAACGTGCCCGCCAGGCGCGACTTGCCCACCCCCGGCGCCCGCAGCGGCACGAGGGCCACCGTGGCGGCATCTGGGGCGGATGACATCCCGCGGAGCCTAGCCGCGGGCAGTAGGGTCCCCGCCGATCAGCGGGCGGGAGAGCCCGCGGTCGAGGAGCCGTCGGTGGGCAAGGTCGCGGTCATGGGGTCGGGATCCTGGGGGACCGCCTTCGGCGCCATGTGCGCCGACGCGGGCGAGGACACCGTCCTGTGGGCCCGCCGGGCGGAGATCGCCGCGGAGATCACCGACCAGCACCGCAACGACAGCTACCTCGGCGGCGTCGAACTGCCGCCCACCCTCACCGCCACCACCGACCCCGAAGCCGCGCTCGACGGCGCCGACGTGGTCGTCCTCGCCGTGCCCTCGGTCGGCATCGAACAGCAGCTGCGGACCTGGGGCGAACTGATCGCCCCCGACGCGACGCTCGCCAGCCTCATCAAAGGCGTCGACGTCGACAGCATGCGCTTCGGCAGCCAGGTCATCGCCGAGACGCTCGACTGCGACCCCGACCGGGTCGTGGTCGTCAGCGGCCCCAACCTGGCCAAGGAGTGCGCCGACCGCCAACCCTCGGCCACCGTCGCCGCCTGCCCCGCCGGGGCCCGCGCCGAACGGGTCCAGGCCGCGGTCATGGCGCCCTACTTCCGGGTCTACACCAACCCCGACAAGACCGGCGTCGAGGTCGCCGGTGCGGTCAAGAACGTCATCGCGCTCGCGGCCGGCATGGCCCACGGGATGGGCTACGGCGACAACACCATGGCGGCGGTCATCACCCGTGGCCTCGCCGAGATGGCCCGCCTCGGGGTCCGGCTCGGTGGCGACGCCATGACCTTCGCCGGGCTCGCCGGCGTCGGCGACCTGGTCGCCACCTGCACCTCGCCCAAGTCCCGCAACCGCACCGTGGGTGAACGCCTCGGCCGCGGTGAGGACCTCGACGACATCATCGCCTCGATGAACCAGGTGGCCGAGGGCGTCAAGTCCTCCCGCGCGATCCTCGCCCTCGCCGAACAGGCCGGCGTCGAGATGCCGATCGCCCAGGGCGTGGTGGCGGTGATCTCCGGCCACGCGTCGCCGGAGGAACTGGTGGGGGCGCTGCTGTCGCGCAGCGCCAAGCCCGAGGTGTACGGGATGTAGCGCGCCGCCGCCGGGGTCGGGGTCGTCGCCTCGGTGCTCGTCCGGGTGGGTGGTGCTCGTCCGCCGGTGAGCGGTGACGTCGCCGTCGGCGCCACTCGCCGCGGTCCCGCCGCC
>CAYSTY010000058.1:4807-10645 GCA_964433685.1 uncultured Actinomycetota bacterium
GGGGGGAGGGGGGTGTGGGAGCGTGCGGCGGGTGGGGGTGGTCGTTAGTCGAAGGTGATGCCTAGGGCGTTGACGATCTTGCCGGTCTGTTCCATGACGCCGTGGGTGAACTCGGCGTTGCCCTCGCCGAGGGGGACGTTGGAGATCTCGGCGAACTTCGCGGCGACGTCGTCGGGGGTGAAACCGTCGTCGAACGTGGCACCCGGGCCCTCGACGATCGCGACGCGGGCGATGTAACCCCCGCCGACCGAGAAGATGCGACCGGTCTCCGTGCAGGCCTCGGAGGCGAGGTAGCCGACCAGCGGCGAGACGTTCTCGGGCTGCAGCGCCGCGAGCAGCTGCGGCGGCATGATGTCCTCGGTCATGCGCGAGGCAGCCACCGGTGCGATCACGTTCGCGGTGATGCCGTACTTCTGACCCTCGATCGCCAACGTGCGGGTCAGGCCCACCAGGCCCAGCTTCGCCGCCGAGTAGTTCGACTGGCCGAAGTTGCCGTACAGCCCCGACCCCGACGTGGTGTTGATGATGCGGCCGTAGTTCTGCTCACGCAGGTGCGGCCACGCCGCCTTGGTGACGTTGAACCCGCCGTAGAGGTGGACCTTGACCACCAGATCGAGCTGGCTCTCCTCCATCTTGGCGAAGGACACGTCCCGCAGGATGCCGGCGTTGTTGACCACCACGTCGACGCGGCCGAACGCGTCGATCGCGCTCTGCACGATGCGCTGACCGCCCTCCCAGGTGTGCACACCGTCGTAGTTGGCGACGGCCTCACCACCGGCGTCGACGATCTCCTGCACGACCTGGTCGGCCATCTCCGAGCCACCGCCCGACCCGTCGCGGCTGCCACCGAGGTCGTTGACGACGACCTTCGCGCCACGGCTGGCCAGCAACAGCGCGTGGCTGCGGCCGAGCCCGCCCCCCGCGCCGGTGACGACGGCGACGCGGCCTTCGTAGTCGATCTGTGCCACCTCGGGACCTCCCAGGATCCGGAACGACGGAGGACGGCAGGCGTGATCGCAGCGGCCGTCCGGAGCGTCGGCACCCTACCCGTGGGGCCCGTCGCCACCGGAACCCGAGGTAGCGTCCGAGACCCCGTCCCGCCCGTCCGAAGGACCGTCCGTGGAACCCACGCCACCCCGCACGACCGGCGGTCTCGCGACCCGTGCGGTCCACGGCGCGACGGTGCCGGCCATCGGGCAGCACCCGGTCAGCGTGCCCATCCACCCGTCGGCGACCTGGTCGACCGACACGTCCGCGGAGGTCGCCGACCTGCTCGCCGACCGGACTCCGGGGTACGTCTACGGCCGGTACGACAACCCGACCAACACCGCCTTGCACGCCGTCGTCGCCGCCCTCCACGACGCGCCGGCCGCGTGGGCGGCCGCCTCCGGGACGGCCGTGGTCCACGCCACCGTCGGTGCGCTTCGTGGTGACGGTCGCATCCTGGCCTCCGATCGGCTCTACGGGGGGACGGTGGCGCTGCTGCGCCGGCTGGCCGGCTCGGAGGGGTGGCAGGTCGACACCGCCACGCTGCTGACCGGGGAGCAGGCCGCCGCGGCGCTCGGGCCCGACCACACCGTCTGCTACCTCGAGACCGCGAGCAACCCCGCCACGGCCATCGCCGACCTGCCGGCGATCGCCGCGGTGTGTCGGGAGCGAGGGGTCGCCCTCGTCGTGGACAACACCTTCGCCTCACCCGTCTCCTGTCGCCCGCTGACCTTCGGGGCGAGCGCGGTGATCGAGTCCGCCACCAAGTCGTTGGGCGGCCACGGGGACGTGGTCGCGGGCGTCGTCGCGGGCAGCGAGGAGCTGATCGCGGCCGTCCGCCACCAGGTGATCGAGCTCGGCGGCTCGCTCGGTCCGTTCGAGGCGTGGCTCGTCGCGCGCGGCATCCAGACCCTGAGCGTCCGGGTCAAGCAGGCCTGCGCGAACGCGACCACCGTCGCCGCGGCGCTGGCCGCGTCCGACGTCGTGTCGGCGGTCCACCACCCGTCTCGGCCCGACCATCCACAGCACGCGCTCGTGGGGCCGGTCCTCGGCGGGTTGCCGGGTTCGACGTTCGCGTTCGACCTGCCGTCACGGGCGGCTGCCGAGGCCTTCGCCGACGCCTGCCAGGTGTTCCTGCGCGCGGTGTCCCTCGGCGGGACGCACTCGTTGGTCCTCCACCCCGGGTCGACGACCCACCGCCAGCTCGACGACGCCGAACTGCGGGCCGGCGGCATGGGGCCGGGGACCGTGCGCATGTCGGTCGGGATCGAGGACGAGGAGGACCTCGTCGCCGACGTCGACCGGGCCCTGCAGGCCGCAGCCGCCGTCTGACGAGGGTCACCGACCTCCGTCCGATCGCCTTCGCTAGCGTCCCGGACCCACGGGCCGGTCGGTCCGTGCGAGGCGGGAACGCCGGCCGGGCCGACGGAGCGGAGTCGTAGGTGGAACGGGTGCTGCTGCTGTTCGGCGGACGTTCGAGCGAGCACGAGGTGTCGTGTCTGTCGGCGCGGTCGGTGCTCGCCGCCGTCGACCGTGACCGCTACGAGGTCCTGGCCGTCGGCATCACGCGCGACGGACGCTGGACCCTCACCGACGGCGACATCCGGACCCCGCCCGGCCGTCCCCTGCCGGAGGTCGACGACGCCGGCCCCACGGTGGCGCTCGTCGGTACCCGCCGCGGTCCGGTCCTGATCGAGTTCGACGAGGACGGCGGCAGCTTCCGCGTCGTGTCCCCGGTCGACGTGGTCTTCCCGGTACTCCACGGCCCCTACGGCGAGGACGGCACCGTCCAGGGCCTGCTCACCACGGTCGGGGTGCCCTACGTCGGCGCCGACGTCACCGGGTCGTCCATCGGGGTCGACAAGGCGGCGATGAAGGCGGCGTTCGCGGCCGCCGGGCTCGAGCAGGGCGCCTACGCCACCGTGCGGCGCACCCGGTGGGAGGACGACCCGGACGCCGTCGTCGCCGAACTCGAGGCCGAGCTGACCTACCCCTGGTTCACCAAGCCGGCGCGCCAGGGCAGCTCCATCGGCATCTGCAAGGTGACCACCCGCGACCAGCTGGCGGACGCGCTCGCCGAGGCGTTCCGGTACGACGCGGTCACGGTCGTCGAACAGGGCTTCGAGGCCCCGCGTGAGCTCGAGGTGGGCGTACTCGGGGTCGACGACCTCCAGGTCACCGCCCCCGGTGAGATCCGCCCATCGCACGAGTTCTACGACTTCGAGGCCAAGTACCTCGACGACTCCGAGCTGGTCATCCCGGCCCCCGTGCCCGACGAGGTCGCCGCGCTGATCGACCGCATGGCGCGCGAGGCGTACCGGGCCATCGGGTGTCGTGGCATGGCGCGGGTCGACTTCTTCCTCGTGCCCGACGGCGACGACCACCGGGTGCTGATCAACGAGATCAACACCATCCCCGGGTTCACGCCGAACTCGATGTTCCCCCGACTGTGGGACGCCGAGGGCGTCACCTACCCGGCGCTCGTCGACCGGTTGCTCCAGCTCGCGCTCGACGCCGGCTGATCTACAGGTCCACGATCGGGCAGGTCAACGTCCGGGTGATGCCCTCGATGCCCTGGATGCGCGACACCACCATGCGGCCGAGCTCGTTCACGTCCGCCGCCTCGGCCTTGACGATCACGTCGTACGGCCCCGTGACGTCGTGGGCGGCCACCACGCCGGCGAGCTCACCGGCCGCCGCTGCCACCGACGCGGCGGCGCCGAGCTCGGTCTGTACCAGGATGTAGGCCTCGACCACGCGCACACCTCCCGTGTCCTGCGACCCTAGGCGGCTCGCGGCGGCTCAGGCGGAGGCGCGCACGACCAGTTCGGTCGGCAGGACCACCCGCGCCCCGACGGCGGCTCGGTCACCGTGGATCTGGGCGACCAGCAGCCGGACCATCTCGGTGCCCATGCCCGCGAGGTCCTGGCGGACCGTGGTCAGGGGCGGGTCGACCGAGGTGGCGGTCGACGAGTCGTCGAACCCGGTCACCGCCACCTCGTCGGGGACACGCCGGCCGGCGGCGCGCAGCGCCTCGACGACCCCGGTGGCGGCGAGGTCCGACGCGGCCACGATCGCGTCGACCGACGGGACGCGCCCGAGGAGGGTGGCGGCGCCGGCCCGGCCGCCCTCCCGGGTGAAGTCACCTGCCACCACGAGGTCGTCGTCGACGTGGAGCCCGCCCGCGGCCAGTCCGCGGCGGTACCCCTCGTACCGGTCGCGTCCGGCGACCATGTCCAGCGGCCCGGTGACGGTGCCGATGGTGCGGCGGCCGCTGCGCAGCAGGTGTTCGATGGCCTGCTGCGCGCCGCCCACGTTGTCGGCGTCGACCGAGGTGATGTCGGGGTGTTCGAGGGTCGGCCGACCACCCACCACGGTCGGTACCCCCCGTTCGGCGAGACGGACGGGCAGCGGATCCTCACCGTGCAGGGACAGCAGCAGCGCCCCGTCGACGTGCCCACCGAACAGGAACCGCTGGAGCCGGTCGTCGCCGCCCTCCGGACCCACCATCGCCAGGACCAGCTGCAGGTCCGCGGTCGCCACCGCGGCGCTGATGCTGCGCACCATCCCGGCGAAGAACGGTTCGGCGAAGACCTGGGCCTCGGTCTCCCGGACCACGAGCGCGATCGACCCGGTCCGACGCGTGACGAGCGTCCGCGCCGCCGGGTTCGGCACGTACCCGAGCTCGGCGATGGCACGGTCGACCGCTGCCCGGGCCGCCGGCGACACCTTCGGGCTGTCGTTGATGACCCGACTGACCGTGGAGCGCGACACGCCGGCCAGGGCGGCGACCTGTTCGAGCGTCGGGATCGTCGGGCGGGCACCCACTACCGGGCCGGACGATCGGGACGACCCGCGAGCAGCTCGCGGTACCAGTGGGCCGAGGCCTTCGGGGTGCGTTCCTGGGTGACCGGATCGACCGACACGAGCCCGAAGGTGGCGGCGTACCCCTCGGCCCACTCGAAGTTGTCGAGCAGCGTCCACACGTAGTAGGCGCGCAGGTCCACGCCCGCGGTCACGGCGCGTGCCGCGGCGCGCAGGTGGCCGTCGAGGTACCCGATCCGGTCCGTGTCCTGCACCTCGCCGTCGGCAGCCGCCACGTCGGGGAACGCGCCGCCGTTCTCGGTCACGGCCAGCGGCACACCGGGGGCGTCGCGGTGGAGGCGGTGCAGCAGGTCGTCGAGCCCCGTCGGATCGATGGTCCAGCCGAGCCACGAACGCGGCGGCGGTCCGGGCAGCTCGACCACCTCGTCCTGGCCGGGGCCGGGCAGCGGGGATCCCTCGTGCCGTCCCCGGGCGCCGACGACGACCGGGTTGTAGTAGTTGATACCGAGCAGGTCGAGCGGGGCCGCGATCGTGGCGAGGTCGCCCGGCCGGTGCAGCGCATCGAGGTCGGTCAGGGGTGCCCAGGCTGCCAGCACGTCCTCGGGGTAGCGCCCGCGGACCAGCGGGTCGAGCCAGACGCGGTTGCGCAGCCCGTCGGCCCGGACGGCGGCCGCGGTGTCGGGCTCGGCGTCGCTCGCGGCACGGATGGGGGCGGGGTTGAGCACGATCCCGACCGAGACGGTCCCCTCGCACGCCGCGCGGACGGCGCGGCTGGCCTCGCCGTGGCCGAGCAACAGGTGGTGGACGGCGGCGATGGCCCGGGACGCGTCCCGCACCCCCGGCGCGTGCACGCCGGTGTGGTAGCCGAGGAACGCCGAGCACCACGGTTCGTTGAGGGTGCTCCAGTCGCGGACCCGGTCACCGAGGCGTTCGGCGACGAGCGCCGCGTAGGTGGCGAACCGTGCGGCCGTGTCGCGCGCCGACCAGCCCCCGGCGTCCTCGAGCGCCTGCGGCAGGTCCCAGTGG
>CAYSTY010000059.1:0-8536 GCA_964433685.1 uncultured Actinomycetota bacterium
GCGAGGTGTACGAGACCTACGGCGCCGACACCCTGCGCGGCACGATGCTGTTCGCGTCCGCCCCCGAGGACGACATCGACTGGGCCGACGTCTCGCCCGCCGGGATGCACAAGTGGCTCTCGCGCGTGTGGCGGCTCACCGTCGAGCACATCGCCCGTGCGGCGGACGGGACCGCTACCGACCTCCCCGACGCGGCGGCGGCGACGCTCCGGCGCGCGACCGCCGAAGCCATCGTCGGTGCGTCGGGTGACTTCGACCAGCGCAAGTACAACACCGCCATCGCCAAGCTGATGACGCTCACGAACGCCATCCTCGACGCGACGCGTGGGGGCGAGGGCGGACCGGCCGTACGCGAAGCGCTCGAGACCCTGCTGACGATGCTCGCCCCGGTGTGCCCGTTCATCACCGAGGAGCTGTGGCAGCGGCTCGGTCACGACGGGGTCGCCGCGGGCTCCGGGCGTCCGGCATCGGTCCACGACCAGCGGTGGCCGCAGGCCGACACCTCGCTGCTGGTCGACGACGAGGTCGAGGTCGTGGTCCAGGTCAACGGCAAGGTGCGCGGCCGCGCGACGGTCGCCACCGACGCCGACCGGGACGCGCTCGAGGCTGCCGCCCGCGCCGCCGTCGCCGAGCACGTCACCGGGGAGCCCCGCAAGACCATCGTGGTCCCCGGCAAGCTCGTGAACTTCGTGGTCTGAGCGCTGGGCACGCGTGACGAGGTGGGGCCCGACCGCGGGAGTTCGGTCGGGCCCCGTGTCCGTCGCGGCGGTGGGAGAGCGAGGGAGGTTGGCCGCCGGACGGAGGTCGTCGTGTGGTCTCAGGGCAGGTGCGGACGCACCTCGTCCTCGAACCAGCGGTGGAACCCGTCGGTGCGGTCCGGACCGACCTGGACGAACGCGATGCGGTCGTAGCCCACGTCGGTGGCCTCCTGGACCTTGTCGGCGAGCGCCCGGCCGTCCGAGCCGGTGACCACCAGTTCACGGATCGCGTCGTCGTCGACGAGGTCCGCGGTGGCATCGAAGCCGGGCACGTTCGGCAGCTCGGCCATCACCTTCCACCCGGTCGCTCCGAAGGCGAAGTGGTGGGCGTGCTCGAGGGCGACGTCGTCGTCGGGGTCGTAGGCGACCGGGATCTGCGTCCACGCGTGGCCGTCCGGCCGGTCGTCCTCGAACCCGGACACGACGTCCGGGTCCGGGGAGTCGCTGATGATGTCGTCGGCGAGCTCGGTGGCCAGCTCGATCGACCGTGGCCCGGAGGCGGCGACCGCGATCGCGGGCGCGACGTCGGGCAGGGACCAGACGCGGGCGTCCTCGACGGTCAGGTGCTCGCCGCGGTAGGTGACCCACTCACCGGACCACAGCTCGCGGATGATCTCGATCGACTCGGTGAGCATGTCGTGGCGGACGTCGACCGGCGGCCACCCGCGCCCGACGATGTGCTCGGAGAGGTTCTCGCCGGCGCCGAGTCCGAGGGTGAACCGTCCACCGGAGAGGATCTGGATGGTGGCGGCCGCCTGGGCGATGATCGCCGGGTGGTAGCGCACGAAGGGGCAGGTCACCAGGGTGACGAGCTCGACCCGTTCGGTGCTGGCGGCGACGGCACCGAGGACGCTCCAGGCGAACCCGGAGTCGGAGTGCCGCGACAGCCACGGGTGGAAGTGGTCGGAGATGCCGAGGAAGTCGAAACCCGCACGTTCGGCGGCGCGGGCCTGCTCGAGCTGGGCGTCCGGCGGGTTGAGCTCGCTGAAGAGCGTGAAGCCGTAGCTCGGCACGGGCGATCTTCCGTTCGGGTCGTGGCAGCTTGTCGCGTCGCCGGTCCCGCGGACCCGCTCGTCCGGACAGGCCGGGCCCTGGCCGGACCGCCGGGACGCGTCCCGCCCGGTAGCGTGGCTCGGTCGCGACGGTGCCGGCGCCGTGCCGCCGCCGAGCGCCCGAGGAGGTCCGCGAGGTGAGCAGTCGGACGGTGCGGGCCAACGGGCTCGACTGGGCGGTGACGAGCGCGGGGTCCGACGACGCGCCCCTCGCCCTGTGCCTGCACGGCTTCCCCGACACCGCGGCCACCTTCCGCCACCTGCTGCCTCGGCTCGCCGACGCCGGGTTCCACGCGGTCGCCCCGAACCTGCGCGGCTACGCGCCGACCGAGGTGCCCGAGGACCGTCGCATCGACCCGGACACCCTCACGGCCGACGTGAACGCGCTGCACCGCGCGTTCGGGGGGTCCCGGGACGCGGTGCTCATCGGTCACGACTGGGGCGCGATCGCGGGGGCTCGCGCCGCGGCCGCCGCGCCCGACCGCTGGCGGCGCCTGGTGACCTTGGCCGTCCCGCCGGAGTCGGTCGTGGCCGCCGCGCGGTCCGACCGCCGACAGATCCGGCGTTCCTGGTACGTGGTCGCGGCCCAGCTGCCGGGCGCCGAGCGGCTGTTCACCCGGGACGACCTCGCTCTCATCCGGCGCCTGTGGCGGGACTGGTCGCCGGGGTACGAACCGCAGGCCGCCGACCTCGATCCCCTGCGTGCCAGCCTCGCGGTCCCCGGCGTGCCCCGCGCCGTCCTCGGGTACTACCGCGGGTTCGCCACCGCGGCGGCCGAGAACCGTGCCGCGAGCCGACGGGTCCCGCTGCCACCCCAACCGCACCTGCATCTGCACGGCCGGGACGACGGGTGCGTCGGCGCGGAGGTCGCCGAACGAGCGGTCGGCGTGCTGCCGCACTCCGCCTCCCGGGTGGAGATCCGCGACGGTGTCGGCCACTTCCTCCACCTCGAGGACCCCGACGGCGTCGGCGCGCGCATCGTCGAGTTCCTCACCGCCGGTCGGGCGGGGCGGGCAGCGTGACCCCGGGGGCCCGTTAGAGTCCGTCCGCGGTCGCCGTCGGCGCGGCTTCCGGGAGGTCAGCGTGGGTGGAGTGGCGGTCGTCACCGACTCGACGGCCGACCTGCCACGCGACCTGGTCGAGTCCGCGGGCATCCGGGTCGTACCGCTGTCGGTCGCGTTCGGGACCGAGACGTTCATGTCGGGCATCACCATCGACCCGCCGACCTTCTACGACCGCCTCGTGTCCTCGCCCGGGCTGCCCACGACCTCGCAGCCCGCACCGGCGTGGTTCGAGGAGGCCTACGCCGACTGCATCGACGACGGGCTCGACGCGGTCGTGTCGGTGCACTGCAGCGGGGCGCTGTCGGGGACGGTCGACCTGGCCCGCGACCGCGCCCGACGGGCCGAGCTGCCGGTCGAGGTCGTCGACAGCCGGCTGGTCAGCGGCGCGCTCGGGCTGGTGGTCCTCGCCGGCCACCGGGTCGCCGAGCGGGGCGGATCGCAGCGCGAGGTCGTCGCCGCCGTGGAGCGGGTCCGCGACCAGGTCACCAGCCTCGTCGTCGTCGACACCCTCGACTACCTCAAGCGGGGGGGACGGCTGACGGGCGCGCAGGCGCTGGTCGGCCGCGCCCTGCAGGTCAAACCGGTGCTGCACGTGACCGACGGCCGTGTCGAGGTGCGCGAGCGCACCCGGACGTGGTCGCGCGCCATCGAGCGGCTCGCGAGCGTGGCCGAGGAGGTCGCCGACGGCCGCCCCGTCGACGTCGTGGTGGCCCACGCCGTCGCCGAGGACCGCGCCGCCGAGGTGTGGCGCGCGCTCGAGGGCCGGGTCGCGATCGGTGAACGCCTCGAGACCCTGATGGGCCCCGTCGTCGGTACCCACGTCGGCCCCGGTGCGGTCGGCGTCGCGTTCGCGCCGTCCGCGGCCACACCGGACGCCTGAGCCGGCCGGTCGTCCACAGGTCGGGCACGACCCGGAGCGGAGGGGCGGCGTCGGGGCGGCAGCCTGGGCAGCATGGACCTGATCGGGAACGAACGCGGTCGGCTCGCACGCCTCGCGAGCTGGCTCGAGGCGAGCCACGCGGAGCTCGCGGGCCTCGGGATCCTGCTGTCCTGTGCGCTGGTCGCCACGGGGCTGCTGGTGTGGTCCGCGCTCGGCCGTCCCGGTCTGGACGTCGCGTCCGATGGCGAGGTCACCGCGCCTCACGGCGAGGCAGCGCCGGGTGAGGTCGCATCCGGTCCCGCGACGGTCGGTGACCCGGCCGGCGCGGCGGGCGGCGGGGCGGGCGGCGGGGCGGGCGACCCGCCGTCGGACGAGGTCGAGCCCACGGGGCAGGAGCACGACGGTGCAGCTCCGCACGGGCACCCCGACACGGGTGTGACGACGCGAGCGGTGACGGTGCACGTCGCGGGGGCCGTCGCGGCGCCGGGGGTGGTCACGCTGCCGGCGGGGGCGCGGGTCACCGACGCCGTGGCGGCGGCCGGCGGGCTCACCGACGACGCCGACGGGGCCCGCATCAACCTCGCGCGGCCGCTCGAGGACGGTGAGCAGCTCCTGGTCCTGGCCGTGGGGGAGGAGCCACCGGAGGGGCACGTGCCCGGTGGTGCGGTCACCGGCGGCCAGGAGCAGGGTGGCGCGCAGGCGGCTGCCGCCCCGGGTCCGGTCGACATCAACACCGCCACGAGCGAACAGCTCCAGGTCCTGCCCGGCATCGGGCCGGCGCTGGCGGGTCGCATCGTCCAGCACCGTGAACAGCACGGGCCGTTCCGGACCGCGGGTGACCTGCGGGACGTCAGCGGCATCGGGGAGAAGCGCTTCCAGGACCTCGCACCGCTCGTCACCGTCGGGTGACGGAGGACACCGAGCCACCACCGGGTCCACCCGCGGGGGCCGTGGTCGGCCCGGTCGTGGTGTGGGCGGTCGCCCTGGTCGCCGGCGCGTCCGTCGGTGCGCGCCTCGGTACCCGGTTCGCCGCGGACCTCGCGGCGCTCGCGGCCCCGAACCCCACCGCGGGGCGCGCCCTGGCCGCCGCGGCGACCGTCGCCGCCGTCGGCGCCGTGTTCGTCGTGACGTGGCGGTCCGGCGGCGACGGCCACGCCGTCCGGGTCCGGCCGGGCGCGGTGGTCCTGGTCGTGCTCGTCGGGATCGTCCTGGCGGCGGCGCGCTCGGCGACCTTCGACCTCGGGGCGCTCCCGCAGCTCGCGGCCCGGGGCGGCAGCGCCGAGGTGGTGTTCACCGTCGCGGCCGAACCGCGGCTGATCGCGACCGGGTGGCACGTCCCGGCCCGGGTCACCGAGGTCGCCGGGCAGCCGACGCGGGAACGGGCGGCGCTGCTGCTCGAGCCGGACACCGTCGCAGCCGCCCCGCACGGTGGTGCCCCGCCTCCGCTCGGGTCGGTGTGGACGGCCCGCGTCACCGCGCGTCCGTTGCCCGCAGGCGGGTACGGGGACTGGCTCGCCCAGCAGCACCTCGCGGTCGTCCTCGATCCGGGCCGGTCGACGGCCGCCGGCTCGCCCGGGCTGCTGGCACGTTCCAGCGAGCACGTGCGTGCCCGCACGCGCGCCGCCGCGACCACGGGCGCGGGGGAGCGGACCGGCGGGCTGCTGGTGGGGCTGGTCACCGGCGACACCCGGCTGCTGTCCGACGCGGACCGTGCGGCGATGGAGGCCACGGCGACCACCCACCTGACCGCCGTGTCCGGGATGCACGTGGCGACCGTGGTGGCGGGCACGCTGGCGCTGTGTGGGCTGCTCCGTGCCGGCGCGCGCGGCCGGCGGATCGCCGTGGCGGTCGTGGTGTGCTGGTTCGCCTACCTCACGCGCTTCCAGCCCTCGGTGCTGCGCGCGGGGACGGTCGCGGGTGTCGTGCTGCTCGCGGCCAGCCGTGGCGTCCTGCGCGACGCCCGTCACGCGCTCGGGGCGGCCGTCCTCCTGCTGGTCCTGGTCGACCCGGCGCTGGCCGGTTCGCTCGGGTTGCTGCTGTCGGCCACCGCGGCCGCGGGCGTCCTGGTCCTGGCGCCGCGGGTCCGCGAACGCCTCGACCGGCTCCCGCGGCGGGTCGCCGACGTGCTCGCGGTCACCCTCGGGGCGCAGATCGCCGTCGTCCCCCTGCTCGTGGCCACCTTCGGGGAGGTCCCGCTCGCGAGCGTGCCCGCGAACCTCGTCGCCGTCCCGCTCGCGGTGACCGCGGCGGTCGTGGCGTTCCCCGCCACGGTGGTGGCGGCGCTGTCACCCGCGGCCGGAGCGGTGCTGTTCGCGGTGGCGTCCGTGCCCGCGCGCGGCATCCTGGCCGTCGCGCACGCGACGGCGGGCTGGGGTGGTGCGGCATCGGCGTCGGCACCGGTCACCGTCGTCGCGCTCGTGGCCGTGTCCGCCTGGCTGCTCACCCGCGCGGGTACCCGCGGCGCACGTCTGACCGCCGCCGTCGCTGCGGTCGCCTGCGTGGCGGCAGCGATGCCGCCGGTCGTCGGCCGGCTGGCACCGACCGCGACCTTCTCGGTCACCGCGATCGACGTCGGGCAGGGGGATGCGTTCCTGCTGCGCACACCCGGCGCGCGGGTGCTGGTCGACACCGGGGAGGGTGCCGCCGCCGCCCGTTGGCTCGCACGGCACGGCCACGTGCGGCTCGACCTCGTGGTGATCACCCACGGCCACCTCGACCACATCGGCGGTGCCGTCGCCGTCCTCGAGCGGGCGGACGTCGCGGCGGTCTGGCGACCGCCCACGCCGACGCCGGTCCCCGCCGTCGACCGCCTCGACGCGGCGGCCGCAGCGGCCGGCACCCCCGTGCGGCAGGTCACCGCACCCGCCCGGGCCCGCGTCGGCGACCTCGACCTCGAGGTGCTCGGTCCGCCACCCGGCCGTCCCTACCGGCACGCGAGCAGCGAACTCAACGAGGCGTCGCTGGTGGTGCGCGCGAGCTGGGCGGGGCGGAGCGCGCTGCTGACCGGCGACAGCGAGGCCGCCGCGCACCGCGACCTGCTCGACCTGGCAGCGGTCCGGGTGGCGGCCGGTCGGCCCGACCCGCTGCGCGCCGGTCTCCTCACGGTCCCGCACCACGGCTCGGCCACCACCGACCCCGACCTCCTCCGACACGTCGGCGCGTCCGTCGGTCTGATCTCCGTCGGGGCGGACAACGACCACGGCCACCCCCACCCGACGACGCTGGATGCGCTCGCGGCGGCCGGCACCCGCGTCCACCGGACCGACGAGGAGGGCACGATCACCGTCGAGGTGCCGCCGGAGACCGAGGCGCCGCGCGCTTCCGACGCCGGGGAGGTGGCCGCGTCGCACCCGTCGGTAGCCTCCCGACATGGCTCCCGTCCACCTCATCGCCGGCGACGACGACCTGCTCCTCCAACGCGAGTTGGAGCGGGTCCTCGCCGACCTGCGCACGCAGGACGACGAGCTCGCGGTGGAGGTCCACGACGTCGCCGAGACCGACCACCTGCCGGAGATGCGCACCGCGTCGCTGTTCGGCGGCCGGACGTGCGTGGTCCTCCGCGGCGTCGAGCAGGTGTCGGGCGACCTCAAGCACGAGGTGGAGAGCTACCTCGACTCGCCGTCCGACGACGCCGTCCTCGTGCTCGTCGCCCGGGGTGTCGGCAAGGTGCAGAAGATCGCCAAGCTCGCGAAGCAACACGGCGAACGCACGGACATCAAGGCACCGGCCGACTGGGACGACCGCGGGTGGGACCGCCTGGTGGGCGAGGAGTTCCGGCGTCTGCGGCGGAAGGCCGACGCGTCCGCGATCGCGGCCATCCGCGCCCACGCCGGCACGGTGCCGGGCGTCATCGCCTCCAAGGTCGGTCAGGTCTGCGCCGCCGAGCCGAACGCTCCGACCCTGACCGCCGACCACGTCGAGGCGTCGGTCGACGGCCACGGCAAGGTCAGCGGTTTCGCGGTGGCCGACGCGGTCGTCGACCGCGACCCGGCCGCGGCCATCGTCGCGGTCCGTGGCGCGCTCGAGTCCGGCGAAGCGCCGCTGGCGCTGCTCGGGGCGCTCACCTACCGCTTCCGGCAGCTGCTGCAGGTCCGGGGCGGCGCCGACGCCAGGAGCGCCGGCGTCCCACCGAGCCAGTACCGGCGGTTGCAGGCCCTCGCCGCGGCGTTCGGTCCCGGTGAGCTCGCCTGGTGCCACGACCGCCTCGCGCAGCTCGACGTGGACCTGAAGGGCTCGGAGCTGCCTGCCGACCTGGTCCTCGAGCTGGGCGTCATCGAGCTGGCGACCAGCCGGTCGGTGGGACGGCCCTTCAACCCGCTGGCGGCGCGCTGACCGTCAGCGTTCGATGGCGTTGCGGATGGCACGGACGGCGACGGCCACGCTGTCGAGGGTCGCGGTGACCTGCTCGAGCTCGGCCACGGTGGCGGCGGCCCGACGCAGCGAGGTGCCGCGATCGGCCACGAAGCGGTCCACGATGGACCGCGCGTCGAGGTCGTCACCCGCGGCGCTGCGCAGGGCGACGGCCGCGGCGTCGCGGCGCAGCCGCCGCACGTCGAGGTCCAACCCCCGGTGCTGGCGCCGCGACCACCCGTCCCCGAGCGGGACGCGCCCGAGCTGTTCCCGGACCCGGTCGATGCCGAGCTCCTCGGCCAGCGCGAACGCCACGTCCGCGACGGTCGTCGCCGAGTCGCACACCCCGGCGGTCAGCAGCACGGCGACGTCGGGGATGATGGTCAGGTCGGGCGCGACCGCCAGGAACCGGGCGAGGTCCGGTTCCACGAG
>CAYSTY010000059.1:8636-10260 GCA_964433685.1 uncultured Actinomycetota bacterium
TGATGGTCAGGTCGGGCGCGACCGCCAGGAACCGGGCGAGGTCCGGTTCCACGAGGTCGTCCACCAGCCACCGCGCGTGGGCGATGCGGGCCCGCTGCTGGTTGACCGAGCCGAGGTTCAGCCCGCTCTCGGCGAGCTCGGCGGCGACCGCCGTGTCGCGCTCGAGGAGCGTCACCGGATCGCGGGCGAGCAGCGGGTCGTGCAGCAGGGCCATCGACAGGTCGGCGACGAGACGGTCCACGACGTCGTCGAGCTCGCGGACCCGTTCGGGGTCGTGGGTGCGCTCCATCGTGGCGATGGCGTCCCACCACCGTTCGGCGTCCACGATGCGGATCGCGACGCGCACGGCCCGGGCGACCAGCGGCAGGTCGAACCCGGACTCGGCCGCCAAGCCGCTGGCGAAGGTGACGCCGAACCGGTCCACCAGGCCGTTGGCGACCGCGGTGGCGATCAGCTCGCGGCGCAGCCGGTGCTGAGGGAGCAGGTCACCGAACCGTTCGACCGCGCGGGCGGGGAACGGGTCGCCGATCGCGTCGGCCAGCACCGGGTCGTCGGGGGCGTCGGACGCCAGCAACGCCTCCTTGAGCTCGCGCTTGGCCCACGCGAGCAACGTGGCGAGCTCCGGGCGGGTCAACCCGCCGCCCGCGTCGGCACGTGCGCGCAGCTGCTCGGTGGACGGCAGCACCTCGACCTCGCGGTCGAGGTCGCCGGCGCGCTCGAGCCGGGCCATGAACCCCTCGAGGGCGACCGCGTCCTCGCCACCTCGGGCGAGCTCGGCGGAGATGGCCGCGACCTGCCGGTCGACGGCGTCGAGGACCTGTGCCACCACGTCGTCGGCGAGGTCGGCGAGCACCTCGTCACGGTCCTCCGGTGCGAGGCGCCCCTCGGCGATCGCGACGTCGAGGAGGATCTTGAGGTTGACCTCGGCGTCGGAGGTCGCGACCCCCGCCGCGTTGTGGATGGCGTCCTGGTCCACGCGTGAGCCGCGTTTGGCGAGCTCGATCCGGGCGCGCTGCGTGAAGGACAGGTTGGCGCCCTCACCGATGACGCGGGCACGCACGCGGGAGGCGTCGACGCGGACCTCGTCGTTGGCCCGGTCACCGACCTCGTCGTCGCGTTCGTCGCTGGCGCGGACGTAGGTGCCGATGCCGCCGGCCCACAGCAGGTCCACCGGGGCGGACAGGATGGCCTGGATCAGCTCCGGTGGGGACAGCTCGTCGGCGTCGCTGCGCAGGACCTTCCTGACCTCGTCGGTCAGGGTGATCGAGCGGGTGTCACGCGTGACGATCATGCCGCCGGCGGACAGCACGGAGCGGTCGTAGTCGTCCCAGCTCGACCGCGAGATGGCGGCGACCCGCTCGCGTTCCGCGAAGGAGGCGGCGGGGTCCGGGTCGGGGTCGAGGAAGATGTGGCGGTGGTCGAAAGCGGCGACGAGCCGGATCTGTTCCGAGCGGAGCATCCCGTTCGAGAACACGTCGCCCGACATGTCGCCGATGCCGACCACCGTGATCGGTTCGGACTGGACGTCGACCCCGAGCTCGCGGAAGTGGCGCGCGACCGCTCGCCACGCTCCCTTCGCGGTGACGCCGAGCGCCTTGTGGTCGTAGCCCCGCGAACCACCGGA
>CAYSTY010000060.1:0-10143 GCA_964433685.1 uncultured Actinomycetota bacterium
CGCATCCCCGTCGCGTCAGCGCGCCCCGGTCGCGCCACCGCATCCCCGTCGCGTCAGCGCGCCCCGGTCGCGCCAGCGCATCCCCGTCGCGTCAGGTCGACCTCGGCGACGGTCTGGCGCGACCGTGCGACGCTCCCGCGACATCCCCCGGGTGGCGCTGGGTCGGTCGCGACGGTCAGCCGGCCGGGACGGGGACCGGCAGGACCTCGTCGAGGGAGGCGGCCAGGGCGTCGACCAGCGTGTCGATCTCATCCGCGGTGATCACCAGGGGCGGGGCCAGGCGGATGGTCGTCGCGTGGGTGTCCTTGGCCAGGATCCCGCGCGCGAGGAGGGCTTCGCAGACGGCGCGGGCCTGCGGGGTGACCAGCTGGACGCCCGCCCACAGCCCGACCGAGCGCACCGCCGCGACCTGGCCCGCGGGCAGGGCACGCAGCCGCTCGACGAGGTGGGCGCCGAGCTCGCGGCCGCGCCGCTGGTACTCGCCGGTCTCGAGCAGGGAGACCACGGCGCTGCCGACGGCGCTGGCCAGCGGGTTGCCACCGAACGTCGAGCCGTGCGAACCGGGGGTGAACACGTCCATGAGCTCCCGGTTCGCGGCCACGCAGGAGACCGGGACCACGCCGCCGCCGAGCGCCTTGCCGAGCACGAACACGTCCGGCCGCACCCCCTCGAGGTCGCAGGCGAAGGTCGTGCCGGTGCGCGCGAGGCCCGACTGGATCTCGTCGGCGATCATCAGCACGCCGCGCTCCGCGGTGATCCGACGCACGGCGCGCAGGTACCCGTCCGGCGGGAGGATGATGCCGGCCTCGCCCTGGATGGGCTCGAGCAGCACCGCGACCGTGGTGTCGTCGATGGCGGCCGCCAGCGCCGCCTCGTCCCCGAAGGGCACCCGGACGAAGCCGTCGGCGTACGGACCGAACCCGTCCCGGGCGGTCGGGTCGTCCGAGAAGCCGACGATGGTCGTGGTCCGCCCGTGGAAGTTGCCGTCCATCACCACGATGGTGGCCCGGTCCGGGGCGACGCCGCGCACCTGGTAGCCCCAGCGGCGGGCGAGCTTGATGGCGGTCTCGACCGCCTCGGCGCCGGTGTTCATCGGCAGGATGGCGTCCATGCCGGTCAGGCGGGCCACGTCGCGGGTGAAGTCGGCGAAGCGGTCGTGGTGGAAGGCGCGCGAGGTGAGCGTCACCCGGTCGAGCTGCTCGTGCGCGGCCGCGATGAGCGCGGGGTGACGGTGCCCGAAGTTGAGCGCCGAGTACCCCGCGAGGCAGTCGAGGTAGCGCCGCCCGTCGACGTCGGTGACCCACGCACCCTCGGCCTCGGCGATCACGACCGGCAGGGGTGTGTAGTTGCGGGCGCTGTGCTGGCTGAGGGGATCGAACTGCGACATGCGCGCACCTCCGGGACCGGGGTTCGACGGGACGAGCCACCGCGGTGACCGTCCCGCCAACGTAGGCTGCGACCTCGACAACGACGCCACGCTTGTGTTGCGTCGAGGAGGCAGGACGTTGCGTCTCGACGAGATCGACCGACGGATCGTTGCGTCCCTGACCGAGGATGCGCGGACCAGCTACCGCACCATCGGGGACGCCATCGGCCTGTCGGCGCCGGCGGTCAAACGGCGTGTCGACCGGTTGGTGGCCGACGGCGTCATCGAGCGGTTCACCACCGTCCTCGACCCGCAGGCGCTCGGGTGGAGCGTCGAGGTGTTCGTGGAGCTGTTCTGCGAGGGCACGACCCCACCCGGGGTGATCGCGACGACCCTCGCGCGCTACCCCGAGGTGGTGGCCGCCTACACGATCACCGGCGACCCGGACGCGATGGTGCAGATCCGGGCCAGCGACACCGCCCACCTCGAGGCGACGCTCGAACGGGTCCGCAGCGAGCCGTTCGTGGTCCGCACCCGGTCGGTGATGGTGCTCTCGCGGCTCCTCGAGCGTCAGATCCCCCTCGAGCCGACAGCCACCGCCCACCGCACCACCGCCCGGGGCGGGGCGACCTCGCAGCCGCCCACGACCACGACCGGACCGCGCGTCCACGACGGCTGACACCGTGACCCGACGCGCGTCAGCCGGTACCGAGCTCCACGGGCACGATGCGGTCGAGCAGGTCCTTCGGCACGAGCCCAGCAGGTCCGAAGCGCCGCAGCGTCTCGATGAAGGTGGGCGCGAACTGTTGCAGCGCGACGAGCTCCTCGTGCGCCTCCCCCTCACGTCCCGCGAGGGCGAGCACGACGGCGCGCCACATCCACAGGTCGGGCTCGTCCTCGGTGACGGCCAGCCAGTTGGCATCGAGCTCCTCGGCAGCGGCGACCGCGTCACCGGCCAGCGCCCGCTCGAAGGCCTCCACGACCCGGTGGTAGCGGATCGAACCGTCGACCAGGTCCCCGAGCTGGGAGAGCGGGTCGCGGTGGTCGTCCACCCGCAGGTTGTAGAGCTGGTCACGCCAGGGACGACCGGTGCGCTCGTGACGCACCACCAGGATCGCGGCGGAGCGGTGGCCGCGGATGTCCCCGCCGGCGTCCTCACCCGCCCGGAGCGAGGCCAGCAGCCGGTAGGTGAGCGGGCCCTCGGTCGCCTCGAAGCGTTCGATCATGGCGTGCCACACGTCCGGTCCGGCGACCATGTTGGCCAGCGCGGCGCAGCCGTCACCGACGAGGTGACCCGCGGCGTCGACGCAGTCCTCGCCGGTGTAGACCGCGAGGTCGCCGGACACGTCGACCATGGCGACCTGACGCCGCTCGGGGAACTCGTCGATGGTGCGCAGGGCGACGAGCGCCTCCTGGGCGGTCAGGCCGTTGCGCAGCAGGTCGAGGCCGAGCTCGCCGTACATCGGTTCACCCATGGACTGGGTGGCGATGACCCCGTAGCCGGGGACCGCCCACGGCACCGACGCGCCGACGGCGAGCGCCTGGGTCTGGGTGGCCACACCCATCAGGCCCGTGCGCGGATCGCGGGCGACGATCGAGAAGGTCACCGCCGTCTCCGGTCACCGGCTGCTGGCACGCCGGCGAGCGTGGTACGCGGCTCGGTCACGGGTTGGTCTGGATGGGCTGTCCGGCGTCCGCCTCGGGCGGCTCGGGGGTGGCCTCGTCGCGAGCGTTGAGCTCGTCGGCCTTGGCCTCGGCCGCCTGACGGTCGCCGAACTCGGCGGTGGGCTTGCCGCCCCGGTCCTGGTCCACCACGTAGTAGACGGCGGTGCCGTCGGAGGAGGTGCGCTCCACCACGGAGAAGTCCTGTGCCACGTCGGGTCCTGTCGTCGACTCGGACCCCGAGCCTGACAGGGGCGCTGCGGCGGCGATCCGGGGCCGCACCGACGGACGGCCACGAACGCGCCGGGCCGATGACCGGTCGGCCGTGCCGGCGACCACGGGCGACCCCCGACGGGCAGCGGCGGGCAACGGCGGGCAGCCCCGGTCCGCGGCGGGCGTCCGCGGTCCGCGGTGGCTCAGGCGGGGTCCGACGCGTCTCGTGCGCCGGGACCCTCTGCCTCGTCGTCCTCGTCGTCGTCCTGCCACGCCTCCTGCTCGTCCCAGTCGAAGGGACCCTCCGCGAGCCGTTCGGCGTGGGCGCGGGCGGCGGCCTCGTCGCGGAACTCGGCGACGGGACGGCCGGCGTCCTGCTGGTCGTGGACGCGCCAGATGGTGGTGTCACCGCGGCGGTCCTGCTTGGGGACGACCTGCCAGCGCTGGCTCACGGCGGTGCTCCTGGTCGGCTCTGCGGTGGTCACATCGGGGTGGGGGTACCACCGGCGCCGGCGCCACCGCTACCACCCGAGGTCCCGCGGTGCAGGTTCGCGAACTTGGTGAGGTGGTTGAGGAACGCCAGCTTCACCACGCCCGTGGCACCGTTGCGGTGCTTGGAGACGATCAGCTCGGCGATGCCCTTGTCGGGGCTGTCCTCGTCGTAGACCTCGTCGCGGTAGATGAACGCCACGATGTCGGCGTCCTGCTCGATCCTCCCCGATTCACGGAGGTCGGACATCAGCGGCCGCTTGTCGGTGCGGGCCTCGGGTTGCCGGGACAGCTGCGAGAGCGCGATGACGGGCACGTCGAGCTCCTTGGCGAGCATCTTCATGCCGCGGGAGATCTCGGCCACCTCGGTCTGGCGGCTGTCGGACCTGCCCGACGAGGTCATCAGCTGCAGGTAGTCGACGATGATCAGCGACAGGCCGTGCTTGGCCTTCAGCCGCCGGCACTTGGCCCGGATCTCCATCAGGGTCAGGTCCGGGGTGTCGTCGATGAACATCGGCGCGTCCGACAGCTTGCCGAGCGCGTCACCGAGCTTGCGCCAGTCGAGGTCGTCGAGGCGGCCGGTCTTGAGCTTGTTGGAGTCGATCCGCGCCTCGGCGGACAGCATCCTGTTGACGACCTCGAGCTTGCTCATCTCCAGGGTGAACAGGATCACCGGCTTCTTGAGCTCGACGGTCACGTACTGAGCGAGGTTCAGACTGAGCGACGATTTTCCCATCGCCGGCCTGGCAGCGAGGATCACGAGGTTCTGCGGCTGCAGACCGCTGGTGAGCCGGTCGAGGTCGTCGAAGCCGGTGGCGAGGCCGGTGACCTCCGAGCCCTGCTCGGCCAGCTTCTCGATCGCCGCGAAGGAGTCGTTGAGCAGGTCGCGCAGCTGGGAGTACTCGCTGGTCGCCCCCATCTGGGCGACCTCGTAGATCAGGCTCTCGGCCTTGTCGACGACCTGTTCGGCCTCGTCGACGGCGTCGTAGCCCATGCGGGTGACGGCCGTGCCCGCGTCGATGAGACGGCGCAGGAGCGCCTTCTGCTGCACGATCCTGGCGTAGAACGCGGCGTTGGCCGCCGTCGGCGTCGCGACGGTCAGGTCGTGCAGCGCGGCCGGCCCCCCGACCTCGTCGAGCTGGCCGCCCCGCGCGAGCCAGTCGGTCAGCGTGACCGTGTCGATCGGCTCGCCGCTCTCGAGCAGCGCGGCGATCCCCTCGAAGACCACGCGGTGCGCGCCGCGGTAGAAGTCCTCCGGGCGCAGGACCTCGGCGGCCTCGTTGGCGGCCGCACGCGACAGCAGCGCGGCGCCGAGCACGGAGACCTCGGCCTCCAACGAGTGCGGCGGGACCCGGTCGTAGCCGCGTCCCGCCGTCCCGTTCCCGCTCGGCCCGCGGCGCGGTGCGGCCGGCCCTGCCCCCGGACCGCTGTCGTCCAACGGTGCGTCCGGTGGGGGTGGGTACCCGCTCACGTCGCTCTCCCCGGGCCCGGCCCCGGACCGTCACCGGCGCGGTGACGGTCCGGACGGGCCGTGCGTGTGTGGCTCAGTTCTCGTCGGTGGTGTCGGTCTCGACCGGCGCCTCGGGCGCGACCTCGTCGGCGTCGACCGGCTGGTCGACATCGGTGAGGACCTCGGTCGCCGCTCCCTGGGCGAGCGCCGCAGCGTCGCCTTCGGGGTCCTCGGCACCGTCGGCCTCGAGCTCGGCCGCCGCCTCGAGCGCTTCGGCCGCGATGGACTCCTCGTCCACCGCCTCACCTGGCAGCGGCGCCTGTTCGGGAGCGGCCTGGCCAGCGATGACCTTGCCCTCCTCGTCCACGACCTCGACCATCACCGTGGCGACCACCTGCGGGTGCACGCGGACGGGCACCTCGTACTCCCCGATGGTCTTGATGGTCCCACGCAGGTCGATGCGCTTGCGTTCGATGTCGTGGCCGCGCTCCTTGAGCACGCGCTGGACGTCGACGGCGCTCACCGAGCCGTACAGGTTGCCGCGCTCGTCGACGCGGACGGGGATGCGCAGGGCACGGGACTCGAGGGTCTCGCGCGCGGCCTCGGCGGCACCGAGGGTCTTGGACTCGGCGACCTTGCGGGACCGGGTCAGCGCCTCGGCTTCCTTCATCGCACCCTTGGTCGCCAGGATGGCGAGCCCACGGGGGATCAGGTAGTTGCGGCCGTAACCGTCCTTGACGTCGACGACGTCGCCGGCGAGCCCGAGGTTGTCGACCTCACCCTTCAGGATGACCTTCATCGATCAGCTCCTCAGCGGTTCGAGTACGGCATGAGCGCCATCTCGCGGGCGTTCTTGATGGCCGCCGCGAGCTGCTTCTGGTGCTTGGCGCAGACGTTGGAGGTGCGGCGGGCCTTGATCTTCGCGCGCTCGTTGAGGAACGGCTTGAGCAGGCTCAGGTCCTTGTAGTCCACGTACTCGATGCCCTGCGTGCACACGGGGCACGGCTTGGGCTTGCGGGGCTTCTTGTCCTTGTCCTTGCTGCGTGGGTTCGCCACGGTGTGCTCCTAGCGCGGCTCGAGGTCGGGGCGTTCGTGGCCCCGACCGGAGGAAGGTGTGATCAGAACGGGACGTCGTCGTCCGAGGGGGGTGGTGGGGCGAAGTCGTTGCCGCCGCCACCGCCCGAGGAACCGCCACCGGTACGGCTGACGCTGGCACGGGCCCAGCGCAGCGACGGGGCGATCTCGTCGGCCTCGATCTCGGTCACCCACACCGTCTGACCCTGCGCGTTGTCGTAGCTGCGCACCCGCAGCCGTCCGATCACGACGACACGGTCGCCCTTGTTCAGCGACTCGGCCGCGTTCTCGGCGAGGTCACGCCAGCCGTTGACGTTGAGGAAGGTCGTCTCCTCCTGCTGCTGACCGTCCTTGCCGGTCCAGCGACGGTTGGAGGCGATGCGGAGGGTCGCCACGGGGGCGCCTCCGCCGGTGAAGCGAAGATCGGGATCATCGGTGAGGTTGCCGATGAACGTGACGAAGTTGGATTCGAAGGCCACTTGCAGCTCCTGACGGCGTCGGGAGCCCCACGCGGGTGCGCGAGGCGGACTCCAGCGGCACGCGAGGCGTGCGCCGGCGTGGGAGGACGCGGGTCAGGCGACCTTGCGGACCCGGATGCCCGGGCGCACGGTCTTGGTGCGAACGATGTTGTCCGAGATCTTGAGCTGACGCTCGAGCTCGCGGACGGCCTCGTCGCTGGCCTCGAAGTCGAGGACGCCGTAGTAGCCGAAGTCGCGCTTGTCGATCTCGTACGCGAACTTGCGACGGCCCCACCAGGCCTCGTCGAGGACGGTCCCGCCCTGGTCGGCCAGGATCTGCTTGGCGCGCTCGAAGGCGGCCGAGGCAGCTTCCTCGTCGATCTGGTCGGTGACGATGATCATCATCTCGTAGCGGCGCATGGCACCTCCTGTGGTCGCGCCGCCCGCACCACATCGGTGCGGTCGGAGCCGGCTCGGAGCGGGGTGCTCCGGGTCCCGGCGGGCCCCCTTCGCCCGGCTGCGCACGCAGGCGTGCGCGGTCGAACGTCGGAGGAGGGGTGCGGCCTGCAGCGGAAGGGGTCCGGAACGGACCTCACGGTCCGACCCGGGCGGACCTCGCGGTCCGGGCGTGACGCCCGATCCGTGGAGCACGCACGGATGCGTGCGCCACGCGCAGGACCCGAGGACCGTACCAGACCACCGCAGCGGGCACGACCGGCGCCGCGACGGCGCGCTACCAGCGAGCGCGTCCACCGGCGGCGTCGGTCACGACCCGACAGGTGCATCCGGGAGAGCCTTCCCACGTACGTCTTCCCACGTCGAGCACCGTAGAGCGGGGTCGTGACAGGGCCGCTGCGAGGTGCGTTCGGGCTGTGGACGAGGCGCGGAAGCGCTCACGCGCGGCGGCCCGGTCCGCGCACCCCCGCCGGGTGCGTGGACCGGGCTCGGTCGGTCGCGCCGTCCCGCTGCGGTTCAGTCGAACCGTTCGGCGAGGACGTCGACCAGCCGCTTGGCGGACGCCACGGGGGCGGCGCCGGTGCGCTCGATGAGGGCACCGGCTCCGACGAGGACGACACCGCCGGCCGTCAACCACGCCCACGTCGGTACGGCCGCCACGACCGCGAGCGTCTCGACCAGGACCACGGCGACGACGCCCGTGGCACCCACCACGAGCGGACCGGCGTGGCGCCCCGCCCCTCCGACGACGGTCGCGGCGACGGCGAGCCCGCCGGCGAGCGCCGCGTGCCAGCCCGACCCGCCGGCCAGTCGCTCGAGCAGCGCGGGGACCAGCACCGCCGCGAGCGGCGGCACGTCGGCGACCCAGGAGCTGACCCGCCCCGCCCGACGGGCGGGGAGCCCCGCGAGCCACAGCTGCAGCGCCGGACCGAGCAACCACACGTCGACGGCGGAGACGTCGGCGAGCGCCAGGACCTGCCACACCCCGACGTTGGCGATCGCTCCGCCGACCTGGGCGGTGGCCGCCCGCCGCGCGAGCATCCCCGCGCCCACGATCGCGGCGCCGACGCCGACCGTCCCCCAGGCCACCGCCACTGGGGTGAGGCTGAGCAGGGCGACGGCCGGCACGCCCGCGACGATCGCGGTCAGCACCCCTGCGGACCGCACGTCCTCGGCGGACACGCGATCGCCTACCCGTCGGGCGATCGAGCCCGCAGCGACGGTGCTGAGCGCGCCACCGACGGCGACCGCCAGCAGCACCCCGCCCGTGCCGACCCGCGATCCGGTCACCAGGAAGCTCACACCGGCGACGGCACGGACGGCGACGGGAGCGGCGAGCAGCAGCAGCCAGCCCCGCCGCGGTGTGCCCGCGGTCCCGAGCGCGGCGGCGGTGAGGGTGACGGCCACGAGCGCCGCAGCGGGCGAGGCCTCCCCCGCCGCCACCAGACCGGACGCGCTGCCGGGGTCGACCAGGGCCGCGACCAGCGCCGCCAGCGTCGCGAAGGCTGCGGCGCCGCCGAGGTGGGACCGGCCCTCGGCCATCGCGGCGGCGGACCCGATCAGCAGCGTGCACACCGTCAACAGCGAGACCGCGGCACCGAGGCTCGTCGACCCGAACGCCTCGCCGCCGGGCCAGCCGGCCACCGCGGCGGCGAGGGCAGCGGGCGGGAGCAGTAGGACGCCGGCCGTCGCCCCCTCGCCCGCCTCGCCGTGCCGGATGGTGCGCGACACCAGCAGGGCCGTGGTCACCGCGGCGGCGGCAGCCACCAGCAGGTCACCGACGGTCCCGCGGAGGCCGGCGTGGAGGGCCACCACCTCGGTGGTGCCGATGACCGCGGTGGCGGCGAGGGTCGCGGTGACGACGGTGGCCGCGGCGCCCGCTGCCCCGCCACCCCGGACGCGGGCGGTCGCGACCGCCACGGCGAGGCAGAGCACGACGCCGACGCCGGCGCCGGGTGCCAGCACGGTCGCGGCGGCGGCGGAGCTCACACCCGCCGCGCCCACCGCGAGCAACCCTGCGGCGGACATCCCACGGCGGCTCGCCGCGGTCCCCCAGGCGACGGCGGTGACCGCGAGCACGACCGCCAGCACCGGGTCGCCAGCCGTGCCGGGACCGGCGAGCGAGCCGAGGTCGAACAGCCCGATCGCGGGGCTCGCGACCTGCAGCAGCGCGGCGGGGACGACGAACGCGGCGAGCACCTCGGCCACCTGTGCCGCACGATCAGCGACGCGGGCCAGAACCGGGTCACGGCGGAGGACCGTCGCGGTGGCTTCGACGGCGAGGAACAGCAGCGGCCAGGGCAGCAGGCGCGCCAGGCGCGGCGCGTCCCCGGGGAGCAGCAGACCGGTGGCGACGAGGGCCACCAGCGCGGGGACCATCGCTGCCAGACGGGACGAACGTCGGAGCGCGGCCGACGCGGCGAGGACGGCCACGGCGAGGGTGCCGGACACCGCCGGCGCGGTCCAGGTGGCGGGGACCCAACCGGCGGTCGCGGCGGCGACCAGGGGGCGGCCGCCGCCGGCCGCGACCGTCCAGACCCCGACGGTGACCAGCAGCGGCCCCACCACGGCGAGGACCGCCAGGACCGGGGCGGAGCGCGCGAACACCCCGCGCACCGGGCCGAACACGCCGCCGTCGAGGCGGAGGAGCGCGCAGGCTCCGAGCGCCGCGACCGCGGTCAGCAGCGGCGCCGGCCCGACGCCCGCGAGGCCGAGACCGGTGGCCAGCATGGGTACGCCGGCGAGGGCGGCACCCGCCAGGAGCCGGGAGCGGCCGGCCGCGGCGGCGACCGGTAGGGCGACCAGCGTGGTCGCCCCGACCGCCACCCACGTGCCGGCGGGGCCGACGTCGAGCTGGAGCGCGAGCCCGAGCGCATCGACGGGCAACAGCAACGCGCCGAGGTGGAAGACCACGGACCCCACCGCGGGCAGCGTCCGGCGCAGACGGGCGCCGCCGACGATCGCTGCGGTCGTGG
>CAYSTY010000061.1:0-9814 GCA_964433685.1 uncultured Actinomycetota bacterium
CAGCAGGTGGTCGAGGGGGCGCGAGGGTCGGGGTTCTTCTACACCGATCCGACCACGGGCGAGGAGACCTTCGCCTACCCCGGCGGTCACTTCGTCTCCCGCGCGCTGCTCGCCGGCTACGCGGACTCGGCGCCGATGCAGGCCGCCCTAACTACCCCCGGCGTCGGCGCGCTCGCGACCGTGGGGCTCGGGGTGGCCGGCGCGATGATGGGGCCGCAGCAGACCGAAGCGGACCTGACCGGCTCGGTCGCCGGGCTCAACCTCATCGCCGGCTCGGTGATGCCGGGCTTCGGTCCAGCGGTCACCGTCCCGGCCGCGGTCATCCTGCCCAACACCCCCTCGACCGAGTGGGTACGCGACAACGTCCTGTTCCCCTTCGGCGAGCCCGACGTCGAGGGGGGCGTGTTCGAGTCGCTCATGCCGGCGTGGATGCAGAAGTTCCGCACCGCGTTCCTTGAGGACCCCGAACGCGACCGGGTGTACGCCAACTCCGTGTTCGACGTCGCCAAGGCGCTCATCGCCACCGGAGAGTTCTCGACCTCCAGCCCCGAGGAGAACGAGCGGCTGCTGGCGACCGCGATGGAGCGAGCCAAGGGCCTGTGGCTGGTGCGGGGCGCGTCACAGTTCGTGGTCCCCACCGGCCCGTCGGCCTCGTTCCGCACCCAAGACCTCGACGGACAGTGGTGGCCGTACCAAGTCCTCGCGTCCGAGTTCCACCGCCTCTCGCGTGAGCACGGCGAGCAGGAGGCCATCGAGGAGTTCATCGGCACGTTCGGGACCGACCTCATCGCGATGGTGCAGTCCAAGTCGCGTGAGGTCGTCACCCGCCCGGTCGACAAGGTCGGCGACGACTGGATCACGGCCAACCCCTCGCTCGTCAACGCCTACCCCGCGACCGTCGGCCTCGTTGCCCCCGAGGACGCAACCGGCGAGTTCGACTACTCGGCCTACCAGCGCCAGTTCGAGGAGGGCACCCGCGAGCAACTGACGCCGCAGCAGATGGTCTGGCTGTCCAACAACCTGCTCGGACGGTTCGCCTACGCCCAGGCGGTCGAGACCATCGAGGCGACCGCACCCTCGACCGAGGATGCCCGCATCGCCAAGGCCGCCGCCAAGGCCCAGCTGATGGAACGCTTCCCCGGCTTCTCCTCCCACCTTGGCCTCTCGGAGCGTCCGCGGTTCGAGCAGCAGCTGGTCGAGCTGGAGGCGATGGTCGCCGACCCGCGCCTCGCGGACAACCCGGCCGTCGAGGCTGCCCGCCAGTACCTCGCCACCCGCCAGAAGGCGCAGCAGGCGGTCGCGCTCACCGCCAAGCGGTCCACCTCCTTCAAGTCGTCAGCCGAGACGGCGCCGATCCGTGCGTGGCTGCGCAGCGAGGCCGAGCGGCTCACCAAGCAGACGCCCGAGTTCACGATGCTGTGGGAGCGCGTGTTCTCCCGCGAGCTCGCTGACGACGAGGTGGCCGAGCCCGGCCAGATCGGAGCCTGACGATGGCCGACAAGCCCCGCACCCCCAAGAACGCCGACGAGGCTCGCCGACTGCTGGAGCGTGCCGACGCGAGCAGCGAGAGCGGCAAGGCGCAGATCGCCGTCGTGCTGGAGTGGGCCGAGGGCCGGACCGGGCTGCCGCAGGAGCTCCGGTCGGCGATGGCGCAGGCCCGCTCGTCGGTATCGAGCGCGGAGATGCGCGAGTTCTGGCGCAAGCCCGTCGACCAGCTCAAGTGGCTGTGGGACAAGAACGTCGATGCCGGCAACGCCATCATGCGCGCGGTCGGCCGAGCGGCGGCCATCGACGACAACGCCGCGCCGATGGGGTACGGCGACGAACAGCGGCTGCTCGACGAGGCGTGGCCGTACATGGACGACGGCGAGCGTGCGGAGGCGCAGCGCCGGTTCTCCTGGTACCAGCCCCCGCAGAGTCGCCAACAGCCCGACGAGCTATCTACCCGGCAGCGGGTCGAGGCGGCGCGGTGGGATGCGAGCGCGAACGCCCGCCGTCCCGGCGTCAGCGACCAGACCGTCGACCTGAACCGGAGGTCGAGCGCCCGCAGCGGGCCGACCGGCGGCGGGTTCGACCAAGAGCTGTACGAGCAGTACGTCGCCGATGGGATGCCGCCCGAGCTCGCGGCGCAGCTCGCAGGCCAGGCCGAGGTCGCCGAGGACCCCCTCATCGGGGTGCCCGAGGGTCACGTCGCAGAGCGCGCTCCCGCCGAAGGGCTGACCCGCGGCCAGTCCGCTGACGCGGCGCGCTACAGCGCCCAGGCTGAGGCCGCCGGCACCCCTCCCGGCTCGGCGCAGTACCGCGAGTCGCACACGCAGAAGCCGTTCGGGTGGAACGCCGCCCGCATCGGACGGTTGCAGGATGCGCTCGTCGCGGCCGGGCTGCTGCGTGGCGAGTTCCGCCGCGGCTACTACGACGCAGCGACCGGGCAGGCGTACGCCGAGTCGCTCGCGCTCGCCAACTCCAAGGGCGCCAACGTCATCGTCACCCTCGACGACCTCGCCCAGGCTCGGCAGGAACAGAAGGCCGAGGCCATCGCCTCCTTCGTGCCACCGCAGACCTCGCTGGCCCCCGACCCCGCGAGCCTGCGCTCGCGCGCCCGCGGGATGCTGCTGTCGATGCGCGGACGGGCCTCCGAGATCGACGACGCCGAGATCGACGAGTTGGCCGCGGTGCTGTCCGGCGAGTTCCGCCGCCAGCGGCAGATGGAGGCCGAGATCGCTCGGCGCCAGCACGTCGCTGAGGTCGAGACACAGTTCGGCGACCCGACCGCTCCCCCGGCGCAGGCCGACCTGTCCGGCATCGAGGAGGTCGACCCGATGGCCCGCTTCGACGAGTTCTTCTCCAAGCGGTACGGCGGGGAGATCAACACCCGCGAAGCCTCCGAGGAGGTCGACCGTCGCTCGGCGCAGTTCAGCGCCGGGCTCAACTCGATGCGCGGCCAGGTCCGCTCAGGGGGCGCATGATGCCGATGGACGAAGTGCTCGGCCAGGAGCAGGTGCGCGCGGCCGACAGCGCGCCGGTCAACACCGGCGGCCTATGGGCTCACATCTTCCAGTCGATGTCCGAGCAGGTACGCAACGGGCAAGGTCAGCCGCTCGGCCCCATCTCGGACACCTTCCGCTCCCTCGGCGCGCTGACCGATGCGGGCGAGTCCGAGACCGAGCTCGTGCGGCCGGATGACCCGTACGGCAGCCCGCTCGACCCACCGCCCGGCGGTGGTGGTGCGTGGGGCGGGATGGCGCAGGAGCCCTACCAGGGCATCATCCCCGACCTGCTCGGTCCGGTCGAGCCCGGACAGGACGGGGTGCCGGCCGGCCTTCAACCGAACGCGGCGCGCGCCGCGGCGGCGGCACGCCGAGTGCTCGGCTTCGACGGCACCATCGGCGGCATCGGTCACCGCTCGACCCGGTCCGACCACCCGCACGGCAACGCCATCGACATCATGACTCACGACGACAAGGAGACCGGCTGGAAGGCGGCCGAGTGGTACCGGGCCAACCGGGATCAGTTCGCCGCGACCTACATCATCTTCGACGGCTACATCGCCTCCGAACGGTCCGGGTGGGAGTGGCGGCCCTACAGCCACCCCGCCGGCAGGACCGACCCGACCGCGATGCACGCCGACCACGTTCACATCTCGGTCGCGGGCGGGGCTCCAGCCATCACCGCCTCGACCGCCATCCCTCAGCCAGGGCAGGTCGCCGTGCTGCCTGAGAGTGGGCAGCGATGGGCGTCCGCCATCGAGTCCGCTGCCGCCGCTGCGGGGGTCGACCCGACGCTACTCGGCGCTCTGGTCGAGGCCGAGTCCGGCTTCGACCAGAGCGCGGTATCGCACGCGGGGGCGCTCGGCCTCGCGCAGCTGATGCCCGCGACCGCTCGCGGCCTCGGCGTCAACCCGGCCGACCCCATGCAGAACCTGCTCGGCGGCGCCCGGTACTTGAAGGAGCAGCTCGACCGCTTCGGCTCCATCGAGCTCGCCCTCGCCGCCTACAACGCCGGCCCTGGCCGCGTGATGGCAGCCGGCGGCATCCCCAACATCGCCGAGACGCAGAACTACGTCCGCAAGGTGATGAACGCCTACCGCGAGCGCGCCGGGATGGAGCCGCAGTTCGCTGCGGTCGACGGCATCACCCCCCCGCCATCGCGCGGACAGCAGGCCGACGCGGCGCGCTACGCCGCCCAAGCCGAGCGTGCGCCAGCCGGGACGCCGCCCGCGACCCGCGGACAGCGCGCCGACGCCGCCCGCTACCAGGCGCAAGCGGACAAGCCGCCAGCGAAGAAGGCGACGCTGACCCGCAGCCAGTCCGCCGACGCGGCGCGCTACGCCGCTCAGGCGAAGCCCCCAGCCAAGAAGGCCACGAAGAAGGCGACCAACCGTCGCGGCTTCACGGAGAGGTGAACGCATGGCGACCATGAACGGCCTCCCCGGCGGCGGCCAGGTATGGCGGGTGGACGGCAAGCACTACGCCGTCTACTTCGTCCCCGGCACGAACGTGCCGCTCATGTACCACTTCGAGCGCTCCGACCGGCTCGTGGACGCGACCGGGTCCAGCAAGCCGAAGGTGGCCCGCAACCTCACCGCCGACCAGGCGCGGCGCGCGGGCGCGATCAACATGGGCGTCACCGCCGAGCTCGACCACCAGCTCGGTCGCCACCCCTGGGACAGCTTCCTCGCGCAGGTCGAGCGCGACAAGGACATCGCCCCCTGGCTCAACGACCCCGAGGTGCTCGCCGAGGTCGCCGACGCCTGGCTGCGCGGCGAAGCGCCCAACCTGGAACGCACCGAATGGTGGCGCTCCAAGACCGACGCCGAGCGGCAGTGGATCGACAAGGCCGCGTCGAACCCGACCCAGGCCCGCCAGGACCTGGCCGACAACCGCATCCGCGCACGGGACCTCATCCGGGCCGCGGGCGGCAAGGGCGTGCCCTCGCAGGTGGTCAACGCGATGGCCGACCTGATGACCAAGGGGCATTGGTCTGAGACGAAGCTGATGGATCAGGTGCGGGTGCTGACCGACCCCTACGCGCCCGGCCAGGTGGACCGCAAGCTGACCGAGTCCATCGTCGACTCGGCGAAGGTCACCGCCGACCAGGCCCGCACGGGCGACCGCACGGCCATCCAGGGCGGACGGGCGCAGGTGATGGACCGTCTCGCCAGGGTCCGCGCCGGGCGTGGCCTCAGCCCCGACGCGGCGTCCGACAAGATTTGGGCCGATCGCATCCTCTCGGCCGGACCCAACGACCAGGGCCTCAAGCTGTTCATGCAGGCGCGCGACCGGATGGAGGGCAAGGCGCTGGAGCAGGGCCTCCAGCCGGGCGCGTTCGGGCAGACCCGCGAGCACGAGGACACCGTGCAGCGGATGGTGTCGCAGTGGCTCGGCCCGGCGGCCGGGCAGGGGTGGACCGAGGAGCAGACCCGGCGGTGGGCGGGCCAGCTGCGCAACGACCCGAACGCGGAGCAGAACCTGCTCGACGAGCTCAAGCGGCAACGGCTCGCGCTCTACCCCGAGCACGAGAACCCCGACCTCGCCTACGAGGACATCGCGGCGCCGTGGCGCGGGTTCGTGCAGCAGCATTGGGGTCAGCAGGCCGACGAGATGGACCCGCTGTTCGCCAAGCTGATACGCCAGAACGACGCCGCCGAGAACCTCGCTCTGCTGCGGCGCGAGGGGCTGGCTCGCGGCGTCGGCCAGGTCGAGCAAGACCTCCAGTCCGAGACCCTGCGCGCCTTCGGTGGGCAGGTCCGGGCTTCGGCGCTCTAGGAGTCGAAGATGAGCTACAGCCCCGTGAGCATCGGCCCGCGCTCGGGCGACCCCGTCGGCGGCGTCGGCACCCGCGATGACCGCTGGCGCCCAACCGGCGGGTCGGGTGGCGGCGGATCGAGCGGTGGTCCGAGCGGGGGTGACATCGGCGCGCTGTTCCCGTGGCTGCCTGAGACCCTGCGCCCGATGCTCGTCGACCTGTGGGCGCAGCACGGCGACATGAGCGTGGCGCTCGCCCACCTGCGTCAGACCCCCGAGCACACCGCCGCCTTCCCCGGCATCCGCCGGGCCGACGGGTCGCTGCGCTACGACGAGCAGACCTACTTCGCGCAGAAGGAGGGCTACCGGGCAGCCATCCGCGAGTTCGGGTTCGACCCCGCCGAGTTCGACCTCATCGGACTGTTCGAGCAGGAGATCGACGCGCAGCGGTTCGCCCGCTCCCTGTTCGACGTGGCCGAGATGTTCACCGCCCCCGGCGCGCGACGGCACGACGGCCTGCTCCAGATGTTCGCCACCGAACTCACCAAGTCGGGCTCAGCGACGCTCGCGCTCGACAAGGTCCGCGACTCCGACCCCTACCAGCAGGTCTTCCGCGGCATCCGGCGCGAGGACGGCTCGCTCGTCATGGCCGAGCGCGACTACTTCGCGCACCGGCAGATGTTCCGCCAGGAGCTGTCCAAGTGGGGGTTCAACCCGGAGCCGTTCATGGACCATCACGCCGAGCTTGTGCAAGGCGAGGTGTCGGCCGACGAGTTCCGTCAGAAGCTGGAGCTCAAGGTCACCGGGGTGCTCCAGAACCTGCCGCAGGTCCGCGAGCAGTTCGGTGCGTTCTACGGCATCGACGCGATGGACGAGCGGGCGCTGGTGGCTGCCTCGCTCGACTCGGACGTGGGGCTCGGGCTGCTCCAGGGCCGCATCAGCGCGGCGCAGGTGGCGGCCGAGGCGTCCGCTGCCGGCTTCGTCCGCTCCCGCACCGCCGCCGAGCGGCTGACCGGGGCGGGCGGGCTCGACCAGGCCGGTGCGCGCCAGCTCTACTCCCAGGCGTCGCTCGCGGTCCCGCGCACACAGCGGTACGCGGACCGCTTCAACGACGCGCCGTTCGGCATCGAGGAGTTCGAGGAGGCGTCCGTGTTCGGCGCTTCCGAGGAGCGGCGCCGGCTCACCCGCCTGCGCGCCTCGGAGGATGCGCTGTTCTCCGGCGGCGGGACCGTCCGCCGCGACGAGGGCGGGTTGAGCGGGCTCACCCGCCGCTAGAGCTGGCCCGAGTACCGCAGCCAGACGGCGTAGGCGACCGCGACGATGGCGGCGAACATCGCCGCCATCGCCCACGCACCAGCGGACAGCGCAACAGCCAGCATCCCGACCGAGCCGATCCCGACCGAGAACGCCAGGAACTGTCCGAGCCAGCGCATCGCTTCCCTTCCGTGGGGCGAGGGTGGCAGGGCCGGGCCGGGTTGTCCACAGCCGCGCACGAGGTGCTTGCCACCCGCTGCGCAGATGTGTAACTTCCAACACAGGCGCCACGTTCGTTGCCCCGCTCACGAGGCGCCGCCCTAGCGGGCGAGTGGGGACGGCTTCCGACCAGGGCCGGCGAAACCTGTCGAGGACAACCGACGCGACTTGAGCCCCCGCAGGCGGGGCGTCCCGCGTCGTATCCATGTCCCCGAGATGCCTGCCGGCTGGTCGAGGTGCCCACGACTCGATCCGGTCGCACTCCTGAGCGTGGAGGACCGAGGAGAGCCGAGATGGCTGACGAGACGCTGGAAGCACTGCGGGACGACGCCGAGCCCACCAACGAGAACTTCGTGGCTCTGCGGAACGCCCTCAAGGCCAAGGACCGCGAGCTCAAGGAGCTGCGGGCCTTCAAGAGCAGCACGGAGCCACAGCTCCGCACCTTCGCCCTCAAGGATGCCGGGTTCGACCCGGAGTCCCCGCAGGCCAAGGCGCTGCTCAAGCTCCACGACGGCGAGTTCACCCCCGAGGCCATCAAGGCGACGGCGGGCGAGTACGGCTTCGTGGCCGGCGAGGCGGGCACCACCGCCGATCCGGGCCAGCAGCTCGATGAGGCCCAGCAGGGCGCCCTGGAGGCGTCTCAGCGGGGCCAGCAGCTCAACGGCGCGTCCTCCTCGACTACCCCCCCACAGACCACCGACGCGCGCCTCAAGGCAGCCGAGCAGAAGGGCCGGGACACCGGCGACTGGAGCGAGTTCGACCAGCTCCAGGCTGCGCTCATCTAGCGCGTCGCCTGACCTCACGGAGAGGTTGCGACCATGCCCACCGTCAACGAAGTCCTGACCAACTTCAACTCCGGCAACTACCACGGCCGGCTCCACTACATCACCCCCGAGGACACCCCGTTCACCACGATGCTCGGCGGGTTCGCCGACGGTGGCGGGCAGGTGGCCTACGCCCGCACCTTCGAGTGGCAGCTCGCCGACCTGCGCGGCGGGGAGCCGGACCGACAGCGTGTCGACGCGGCCGACGCGCCGCCGCCGTCCAACCGCCGCCGCGAGCCGGTGAGCAACGTGCTCCAGACCCACACCGAGTCGGTGTCGGTCGGCTTCGAGCGGATGGCCCAGCACCAGCAGTTCAACGTGCCGGGCAACTCCTCGCTCGACGCGCAGAACGTCGGGCAGGGTCCGAACCCGGTCACGGCCGAGTTGCCGTGGCAGGTCACCCAGGGCTGGAAGCAGATCAAGCTCGACGTCGAGGCGTCGCTGCTGTCCTCGACGTTCAACGCGCCCAGCTCGAACGCGAACGAGGCCCGTACCCGCGGCATCATCGACGCCATCGAGACCAACGTCGTCTCCGCCCAGGAGGACGCGCAGTCGGTCGTGGCGGACGCCGACGATGACGACTTCACCGCGACCAACCACGGCTACGAGGACGGCGACACGGTCTACCTCGGCGGCACGGCTCCGGCCGGGACGACCGCGGGTACCCCGTACTTCGTGGTCAACGCAACCGCGAACACCTTCCAGCTCGCCACGTCCCCCGACGGCTCGCCCATCAACCTGACCGGCGCCGGCTCCAGCGTCACCGCGTCGCGCGGCAAGGGCCTCGACGACTACCTCATCGAGTACGCGATGCAGGGCGCGTACGACGAGGGCGGATTGCAGGAGGGCGACACGCGCGTCCTGATGCTGCCCTCCATCCAGAAGATGAACCTCACCAACGCCTACCGCAAGCTCGGCCTCGCGCCCGAGTCGCGGACCGTGTTCGGCGTCAACGTGATGCGGGTCGAGACCTCGTTCGGTGGCCTGAACGTGGTGCTCAACCGGCACCTGCCGAACGACATCGCGCTCGCGCTGTCGTTCGAGCAGCTCGTCCCCTGGCACCGGGCCATCCCGGCGCACGACGACATCCCCGGCGGCATCACCTTCGCCTACACGGTCGCGCGGACCGGGAACCGTACGCAGAAGGCGCTCTACACGAGCATCGGTCTGGAGTACGGCAACGAGAAGGCGCACGCGAAGATCACCGGCCTCTCGGTCTCGCGTCCGACCGCGGCCTAGCGGCCCCGCCCGGCCCTGAGCTTCGCGCTCGGGGCCGGGCGTCGGCTCACGAGACAGGAGGCACCTCGTGCCGTTCGAGCGTGCAGGCCACTACCACGAGGTGCTGCTGGAGCGCATCGGCTCATCCCGGTCGGTCGCCATCTCCGGCCCGCAGACGCAGGTCTTCGTCCTCGACCCGGACACCGAAGCGCAGCTGACCCTCTACGCCGACCCGGACAAGTCGGACATCGTCAGCCAACCGCTGACGGGCGCGGGTGACGGCAACCTGGAGTTCTACGCCGACCCTGGCGTGGCGCTCGTCCGGGTGCAGCGGTCGGGCAAGACGGTGATGGAGTTCACGGTCACCGTGCAGCCCGACCCGTACGTGATGGGTGAGCTCAAGTCCCGCTACGAGGGGATGAGCACGGCCTACGACGTGTGGCGTTCGGAGGGCAACGCCGGCACCGTCGCCGACTTCCTCGCGGCCATCAAGGGCGACCAGGGTGACCAGGGCGAGGTCGGACCGCAGGGGGAGGTCGGCCCGCAGGGCGCCGT